>DATLFM010000033.1 GCA_035541015.1 Candidatus Thermoplasmatota archaeon | reverse complement strand
GTTCGGCGATGACGTCCGCCTGGAGAAGAACGCGGGTCGATTCCAAGGAACCGGAGCGACCCTCGCTCGTGAGAAGGCTCGTGACGGAGCGGTGGGCGCGCAAGGCGAGCGTGATCGACCGCACCTCGGGAAACCCGCGCGTGCGCGACTCCATGCGAGCCAGGCGCGACAACCACGCGTCGGGGTCCCCTGCAAAAGGGTCCCGCCGGACGACGTCGCGGGCGGAGACCTTCCCGCGGGAGAGCGGCACGATGGACGTCCGCACGGAGCTTGCGCGCGCGGCGGCGCGGGCCGCGGCGACGGCCGCGTCGGCAAGCGAAGCCTCCGGTTCGCCCGTCGTCGACGCAAACCCCCAAGCGCCCAGGACGAGGGCTCGCACGCAAGCCCCCCGCTCCGTCGAGGACAGGACGCGCGTGTCGCCGTCGACCCGCTCCGCAAACGCGTCCTGCATCGTTTGCCGGCGGACGTCCACGAAGGAGGCTCCACGCGAGAGCGCGCGGGCGACGAGGGCCGAGTCCTTCACGCGGCCGACAGCGTCGCGTCCCTACTTGAACGAGGCGGAGGAACGCGCGGATCGCGGCCCGAGGCTACTCGCCGGCGCGGAAGCGCACCAAGGGGCCATCGGGCGTCTCGGGCGAGGCGAACACGCTCAGGTTCTCCGGAGCGATCGGCGGGTTCATGGCCGCCGTGAGCATCGCAGCAAGCTCCTCGCCCGTCTGGTTCCCGAAGGTGACGAGGATCCGGTAGCCGTGCCGCGGCACGAAGTTCACGTAGTCCTCCACGGGGGCCCAGTTCGGCGGATCGCCGTAGGTCCGGTCGGGCAGGATGCGCGCGTAGAAGAGGCGCAGGGTGGCGTTCCCGCCGTCGCGGACCTCGATGGGGCCGTGCGCGGCGTCCGGGTTCATGCGAAGATGGCCCGATCGCAGCAGGATCCCCAGCCGCTCCAGGGCGGAGGCCATCGTGATGTCCGGTATGCCTCCGCGGAAGTTGCCTTCGATGTGCCACGTGGAGCCGCCGTCGGGCTCGGTCACGTGCATGTGCGACCGCAGATCCTGCGTGCGGCCGTAATCGTAGACCGGATCGCGGAGGTTGATGCGCTCTCCGTCGACGAAGATCGCCAAGGCCGGGTGCTCGTGCGCGAAGCGCGGGCCCGAGGGCGCGTTCGTGGCGGCCCACCAGGCGACGGCGCCCACGGCGGCAAGGGCCACGACGATCGCGGCGATCTTGAGGGCCTTCTTGGGCGCCTCCTTGAGCTTCTGCTTCCGGAGTCGCTCGGCGCGCCGCGCGCGAACGTCGTCGCTTGGCATCGAAAGCGGGAACCTTCCCGGCCATTAGAACCTTTTCGCAAGCGGCGCGAAGCGCCGCCGCGGACAAACGTTCATTTTTTATAGAAAAAAATAAATCAAAATAGCGCCTAAGGGTGTGCTCGGGATGCACGGATGACGTCGACCTATCTGCTAGTGAGCACGCTGCCGGGCATGCAGCGGAAAGTCTTCGAACGAATCTCCTCCCTGCCGCACGTGCAGGCGGAGACGATCCTCTTTGGCGAGCAGATCGCGGTGCAGCTCGACCCCTTGGCAGACGCGCACGCGGACCCGGCTCGTCTTGCGTCCATCGACGGCGTGGTCGAAGCGCGCGCGTACCGCGGGGACCATGCGTGGACGGTCCGTAACCGCCTGAACTAGGGCGCTAGGCCAGCACGCGGCGCTCGACGATCGTGATGCCGCCGCCCCGCAGCGAGCGCGCGGTTGCAAGCGCCTCGCGATCCAGGTGACGGAGGAATTCGCCGGCGTCCAAGTCCTCCTCGAGGAACGCCCGGAGAACGGATTCTTCCTGCCCCAGAAGCTCCATCGTGTCGAGATCGACGCCAAGGCGACGGCCCTTGCGCTCCAAGGCGACAAGAAGCCTACGCGGAAGCGACGGGTTGTAGTCGAGGCCCAACAGATGCTCGCCGCGCCGCTCCAAGCCGACCCTCACCCCAAATGGATCTTGAGAATCGGCCAGCGCAGGGCGCGCATCGGCAACGCCGACGGGCCTTCTGCGTGGGCCGATTCGTTGATCGTCCCGCTGCCTTGTAGGTGGGCCCTGCGCCGGCTTAACGGTTGCGCCAGGGTCGGACGCCCGCTTGGTGGACAGGTATCAGGACGACCACGCAACGGCGAAAATTCAACTGAGGATGCCCATTTCCGTCAATTTTTCGGGGAGGTAGCGGTCCGTGACGAAATCGAGACCGTACTTCGCGAGAGCCTGCTGCTCGGACTTCTTGTTGAGTTGGAGCTGCAGGTTGATCTCGCCCCTCCAGAAGTCGGTGGCAAAGCGAGGGTCGGTGAGCTCGGCCTCCAGCGCCTTCACGTCCTGCTCCGAGAGCTTGTCGGTGGGCAGGTCGTAGTTCACGATGTCCGAGGGCGTGATGCCCAAGTACTGCGCCGATGGGGTCGCCAGGAACTCGCTGATGTGCGCCGTCTTGATCGCCCCGTAGGCGACCGAGGCGTAGATACGGAAGGACCACGGGTCGCCGTCGGTGAACAGCACGACAGGAAGCTTGCTCTCCTCGTTGAGACGCTTGATGAAGCGCCGCGTGCTGCGGGCGGGCTGGCCCTTGAGGTGCACGAGGATCGCCTCGTGCGTCTCGTCGAATCCGTTCTCGACGAGACGGTCGAACATACCGCCGGTCTCGACGGCCACCACGAGCTTGCCGTCGATCTGCTTGAACCTGAGCTTCTCCTCCTCGACGTTGTAGGGAATGTTGTAGCCGGCGTCGCCCACGTCGTCCCGGCAGTTGATCGTGCGCTTCTGGCCGCTTCGGATCGTCTCCTCGATCGTGAGGTTGCCGATGACGCGCGCGCCGTCCTCCTCCGGCCGAAGCTTGAAGTCCTCGCGAAGGGCCCCCGTGATGATCTCGAGGTCCTCGGCAAGCTTGTCGCTCTCGGACTGCTCGCCGAACTTCGCGAGGTCCCAACCCTCGCTGATGTAGTACATCTCACGAAGCGTGGACGACTTCGTCTGGTCGATCATCTCCTTGATGAAGTCGACCATGTACATGGTGCGGAGGAGCATCATGGCCCCGTCGACCGTCTTGGCGCTGCGCAGCGTCTCCGAGTCGCCGTACTTCCAGACGCCGTGGGCCTCGTGGAAGGCGATGTTGCTCTTGGCTCGCACCGCAAGCGACAGCTCGGGGACCTTGGCCGAGGAGAACTGGCCGTACACGTCTTCGGCGATCTTCTGGAGCTCCCGGACCGCCTTCAACTGACGCGGCGTCGCCGGACGGCTCTCGGCCGCCTCCCGCCGAGGGCTTCGGGCGGGCGTGCCCGCGGCCGCCTTCGCCTTGCGCGGCGGCATCAGGCCTCGCCTCCGTTGGGCTTCCAGGGTTCGGCGCCGATCACAAGCTCCGCGTCGATGCCCGAGACGTAGAGGTCCGTCTCGTCGTAGGCGTCCTTGTCCAACCCGACGAATTCGAAGGAAAGCATGCGGGCCTCGCCCGTGGGGATCCGCTTCAGGTCCCACCGGATGTGCTCGGCCGTCTGCTCGGAGGGCTTGGGATCGACCCGGCCGACCGCGGCGCCGTGCGGGACGGAAGCGTACAGGCTCACGTTCTTTCCGTGGGACGTGTAGTTCTTGATCTCGACCTTGACCACGTGCCGCCGGTCGGGCCCGACGTACTCGATCGTCTCGGCGATCATCATGTTGTTCATGATCTTGGCCACGACGGGCTCGATGTCGGGCACGGGCTTGCCCAGGACCTTCGCGCTCTTGTCGGCGATGCGCGGCAGGATCTTGCGGATGAGCTCCATCTTCTCCTTCATGCGGTCGTACTTCTTGCGCTTGTGGATGTGCGCCTTCATCTTGCGCGCGCAATCCCGAAGCGCAAGCTCGATCTCCGATTCGATGGCGGCGATGTCGGCCACGGCCTCCTTGGCCTCGCTCGTGTAGGGCACGTTCGTGCTGGCAACATGCACGAGGAGGACGGCCGGCCCGTAGGGAATCCCCTTGCCGCCCCGCTGCTCGAGATCGTAGCGGCGCCAGTCGATGCCCTCGACGACGTGGGTGATCGCGCAGCCACCGCGCTGGTAGAGAAGCGGGACGCGGTTGGCAAAGCGCAGGATCCGCACCTGCTCGTCCGGCGCAAGCGGGCCGCCGTAGGCGATCCCGGCCTCGACCTGGAACGGATTGCCGCCGTAGACGGAGGGCGGGCGCGTGGATGTGGCCACGAAGACGCCGTCGGGAAGCTCCTTCTTGAGGCCCTTCTTCACGAGGTACTCGCCGATCGGGGAAAGGCAGTCGGTCGGCGGCGCCATCACCTTCACCTGGCGCATGGCCGCGTGGAGCGCCTTGACCTCCTCGAGCGCAAGCGAGGAGGGTTTTCGTCCCTCGTCGAGGCCGGCCTTGTCGCACATCTCGCGGGCGCTGCGGTGGCCGATCCGCGAGAACTCCGTGGTGAGGAAGGACGTGAGCTTGGTCGCCTGCGTGTCCTTGAGGAGCTTGAGCAGCATGCCAAGCTCGATGCCGTTGGGGTGCGGCTTGATCTCCACCGTCTTTGCGGGCAGCTGGTCCGTGGCGCGCTCGAAGATGGTGCGCGTTCCGTCGGGCTCGAGGAACGACAGCCGCGCGTGCGGATTCACGATGGCCGTCGAGCGCATGTACTCGAGGACGCTCTGCTGGCCGCGCTGGTACTTGCCCTCGAGGTGGATCTCGACGCGCGTCCCGTGGTCCTTCTCCCAGTGCGTCATGTCCTGCTTGACGATGTCCGCGCGGTTCTTGCGCGTGTCGAGCACGATGTCGACGACGTAGGCCGGGTAGCCGGGCCCGATCTTGCTCGTGATCCTCGCGGGCTTGCCGGTCGTGAGCGTGCCGTACATGACAGCCGCGCTGATGCCGATGCCCTGGGCGCCTCGCGTCTGGCGGATCGCGTGGAAGCGCGAGCCGTACAGCAGGCGGCCGAAGATGTTCGGGATCTGCTGCTTGACGATGCCGGGCCCGTTGTCCTCGACGACCAGGCGGAACTCGTCGTCCTTGACCTTGTGGATCTCGACGGAGAGGTCCGGAAGGATGCCGGACTCCTCGCAGGCGTCGAGCGCGTTGTCGACGGCCTCCTTGATCGTGGTGATGATCGCGCGCGTGGAGGAGTCGAAGCCCAAGATGTGCTTGTTCCGCTCGAAAAATTCCGAGACGGAGATCTCGCGCTGTTTCTTGGCGAGCTCCTCGGCGATGGGTTTTCCCGTGGCCACGACTTCGTCACCCAGCTTTGCCTGCACGCATCCCACCCGTTCCTCTCGGGCCCGGCGGACGAACGTCCACCGCGGAACGCGAAACCAAGCCAGCGTTCCAGAATAAACGTTTCGACTTCATTTTCGAGGCGGGTGCGTCGAATCGTTCAGGAGCGCCGCCGGCATGCCGCCGCCACGGCCAGCAGCCCGACGGCAGCGGCCGCCTCCACGCCGGGGACGGGGCTTGTCGTCCGCAGGGAGAAGGAAGCCGTCTGCGGCTCGCCCACAAGCTCGGTCCGGTTGGCGTGCTGGAAGCTTGCGACGAGGTCCACCTGGCCGGCCGGGGCGGCCGTCCACGGCGCCGACAGGGAAATCTCGACCACCTCCTCGAAGCGGCCGCCCGTGGCTAGCGAGCCAAGGTCGACGCGAGCGGGCGGCTCGACGCGGACGCCCTGGGGCGCGCCGCCCACCGCAAAGGTCACGACCATGGGGCCGTTGCCGTGGTTCACGAGGCGAACCCCGACTGTCGTCGGGACGCCGCCTCGGACTTGGACGTCCTCCCTCACGGGCGCCATGGACAGCAGCGGGAGAAAACCGGGCCGAAACTCGCGGACGCCCGTGCCCTCGGAGGCCATGAGGTTTCCGTTGGCGCGCGCCCGCGCCACCACCGAGATGGAGAAGACCTGGTACGACGGCGCCTCGAGCGTAACGTTCGCGTCGACGTACGTCACGCCCGTGGCCGTGCTGCCTCCGACGGCGCTTGTGGTGTTGATCGGAATGTGCACGGTGAGGTCCTGAAGGTGCGCGTGCATCCACTCGGGAGCTTCGAGGATCTCGAGGTCGACGCGCGTGGGACCCTGCGGCTGCAGCGCTCCCTGTCCGTACTGGTAGTGGATGCGGACTTCAAGCGCGTACGGCCGCCCGGGGATCATGATGCCAAGCGGCGGACCGTTGGGCTCCTGGATGTCCACGCGCACCGTCGTGGGGACAAACTGCGCCTGCGCGCCGGCGGTGGCGCCCAAGGCTGGCAGCGCCAGCGGGGCCAAGAGCAGGAGGAGGGCCGCAACTCGCACGGAGCGCACTTGCGGCCCTACGGCTTAAGGATGTTGGATGCAAGCTTCGACGCGCCAAACTACGGCAGGGGCGGGGGCCAATGGGCCGCGCTGCCGCAGTTCGACTGCCGGTAGTCGCTCGCCGAGATCGTGACCGTGCCGCCGCTCTCGCGCCCGAGGAGTCCGCCAAAGACTCGCTCGAGCGCAAGGGCGTTGAGGTTGCTGGGACACGGACGGGGGGAACCAAAGCCGCTTCCCATGGGGTCAAACGCGGGCGAGTATTCCACGTTGTTGTGGAAGACGTGATCGAGCCCCAGGCAGTGGCCGATCTCGTGGAGCGCCACTTTGTACAAGTCGTCCCGCCCCTCCGTCGGGCGCTGCGTGGGCGCAAACGCGACGCAGTACTTGCCGGTGGGGCAGGTCACCTCGACAAAGCACGGATGAAAGGCCATGAGGCCCTGGGGCACCACGAAGATCTCCACGTCGTGCGCCTCAAAGCCGGGGTCCGGACCGCCCCAGATTCCCGGGATGAGGGCCCGGATCTCAAGCTCGCTTTGGAGCCACGGGGGCGCCAGCTGCGCGATGCCGCGCTTCCACGATTGGAGAGCGTCCAGGATGGCGTTTCCGAACAGGGGGTCGACCGTGCCCAAGACGAGCACGTCGAGCTTCGCCGTGTCCCACGTGAACCACACGGGCAGCTCGTACACGTGGTCCGCCTGCGCCCCCGGAGCGCCGAGGGACAGTCCTAGGCTTGCGATCGCAAGCGCCGCGAGGAACCGGTCGCTTCTCCGCATGTCAATGCCACTTCCCGACCCTCGCGTGGGACGGGGACCTCAAGAAGGTTCTCGTCGTTTCCGTGGACGATGGCCGCCTCTACGCGAACGCCGCGTCCTTGACGACCTTCTGCGACTCCTTCATGGCCGCGCCGCGGACCTTCTCGACGGCGCGCTCGAAGTCGCCCCATCGGACGACGTCGCGCCCCTCGCGGATGGCGAACATTCCCGCCTCCGTGCAGATGGCCTTGATGTCGGCGCCCGTCGCGCCGTGCCCTGCCAGCGCCGCCAAGCGCGTGGCGTCGACGCCCTCGGCAAGCTGCATCTTGCGCGCGTGGATCTTGAAGATCTCGGCTCGGCCGACGAGGTTGGGCAGAGGGACCTCGATCAACCGGTCGAAACGGCCCGGCCGCAGGAGGGCCGAGTCGAGCATGTCCGGGCGGTTCGTCGCCGCGATGATCTTGACGTCGCCGCGCGCCGAGAAACCGTCCATCTCGGCGAGGAGCTGCATGAGCGTGCGCTGCACTTCGCGGTCGCCGCTCGTGGAGGCCTCGTAGCGGCTGGCGCCCACGGCGTCGAGCTCGTCGATGAAGAGGATCGAGGGGGCCTTCTCGCGCGCGAGCTGGAAAATCTCGCGCACGAGGCGCGCGCCCTCGCCGATGTACTTCTGGACGAGCTCGCTTGCGACGATGTGGATGAACGTGGCGTTCGTCTCGCGCGCGACGGCCTTGGCAAGGAGGGTCTTGCCCGTGCCCGGCGGACCGTGGAGGAGGACGCCCTTGGGGGGCTCGATGCCCACCTTGGCGAAGACCTCGGGATTCTTCATGGGAAGCTCGACGGCCTCTCGGATCTCGCGCACGGGGTCGGCCATGCCGCCGATGGCGTCGTAGCCGACGTCGGGGCGCTCCACGATCTCCGCGCCGTAGACGAGCGGGTCCATCGACGGCGGAAGGATCGCGACGACGGAGAGGGTCTGCTGGTTGAGCGCGACGCGGGACCCCGGGACGAGCTGCTTGCGATCGACGCTCTCGGCCGCGTGCACGACGAAGTGGGGCCCCGTCGAGGATTTGAGGACGACGCGGCCGTCGGCGAGCGCGTCCTTCACGTACCCGACGATCAGGGGGGGCGTGCGCAGCTTCTCGATCTCCGCGCGCACCTGCTTGAGCTCGCGAGAGAGGCGCTGGTTGTCGATCTCGGTGATGCGGTACTGGTTCTCGAGGCGCCGCTTCTGCTCGCGGAGTTGACCAAAGCGCTCCTCCAACGCCCGGACCTTGTCTTCCAGGAAGCGAGAGTACTCCTCGCCCTCCACCTCCGCGACGGTCTCGACCTCGGTTTCCTCGGGCATCAAGTCACCAACGAACGCCTCGCCCACCATGACGGTGGGAAACCCGCCCCCCGTTCGCCTTCTCCATATTTCAACCTTTTCGTACGGTCCTTTCAAGTTCGGGAGATCGGCTGGAGCCTCTTCCGTCGACGCCGGCAAGCTCGCGTTTTCGAGCGTCCACCCGGCCCCCGCCGCAGGCGGGTGGTCAATACCTTCAAGCGGCAAAAGCGCGTAGGCGCGTCGATGCCTTGCGAGATGTGCGGAGCGGAGGCGCCGCTTCGCCGAGCCACGATCGAGGGGACCCCCATGATGGTGTGCCCCTCCTGCGCCCGGTTCGGCGTCGAGCACGTGGGGGCGGAAGGGGAGGTGACCGGGCGCTCGCGGGTCGTCGACAGCCTCCAGCGACGGGCCGCGCGTTCCCGGGAGCGGGACGTGTTCGCCGAGATGGGCACCGAACTTGCCGCCGACTACGGCGAACGCATCCGGAAGGCCCGCCAGCGCAAGGGCCTCACGGTCGAGGACCTCGCCAAGAAGCTGAACGAGAAGGCCACGTTCCTTTCGAAGGTCGAGCTTGGCCAGCAACGCCCCAGCGACGATCTCGCAAAGCGCCTGGAGCGCGAGCTTGGGATCACGCTGCGGGAGGCGCCCGAGGCCACGGCCGCCTCGCCGCCGCCGGGCGGCAAGAAGGCGGGGGGACCCGTGACGCTCGGGGACCTCCTGAAGGAGAAGCTCTCCGACAGGGGGCCCTAGAACGGGCATTGCAGGCCCGGCGCCAGACGCCGAGACCCTCCACGCCGCGCTGCGGGCGCTCTCCGACGGGGATCTCGTCGTCTACCCGGGAGACCTCGCGTACCTGCTGGGTGCCGACGCGCTGCGCGAATCGCCGATCGAGCAGGTGTACGAGGCCAAGAAGAGGCCCGGTCGGCGCCCTCTCCCGGTCGCGGTGGCCGACCTCGACGACATGGGTCGCCTGGTCAAGCTCAACGACGCCGCGCGTGCGCTCGCGCAGCGGTTCCTGCCGGGTCCGCTCCTGCTCGTTCTGCCGGCCAAACCTGGGCTTCCCGACGTGCTCCTTGGCGGCGGGGGCTCGCTTGGCGTGACCGTGCCCGCGCAACCCGCCGCGCGAGCGCTTGCGCGCTCCTTTGGCCCCCTCACGGCCACGACCGCCGCCCGGGAAGGCGACGCCGCGCCGCAAACGCTCCGGGATGCTCGCGCGGCAGCGGGCGGAGCGGCACGGGCGTTCCTGGACGCCGGGGTCCTGGTCGGGGGAAGGCCGACCGTCGTGGACGCGACGGGGCCGCGGGCAAAGGTTATCCGCGAGGGCACGATTTCCGCGGCGGAGCTTGGCCTGCATGGTCCATGACCACGACGACGCGCCCGACCCCGATTGGCAGGAGAAGGCGAAGAAGGCGGGCGCCATCGCCGGAAAGGCGCGCGCGCACGGCGCAACGCTCCTCCGCGAGGGCGCAAGGCTCCTCGACGTGGCCGAGGAGATCGAGGCCTTCATCCGCAAGGAAGGGGCCCAGCCGGCGTTTCCCGTGAACCTTTCGATCAACCACGACGCCGCGCACGACAGCCCCCGCCCGAAGGACCCGCGCACGTTTGCGCCCGGCGACCTTGTGAAGCTCGACGTGGGAGCGCACGTGGACGGCTACATCGGCGACACGGCCGTCACGGTCGAGATCGGCACGCAACGGCACGCTCGCCTCATCGAGGCGTCCCGCGAGGCCATGCTGGCCGCCGTGCGCGTCGCCAAGGCCGGCACCAAGCTCTCCGAGATCGGCGCGACGATCGAAAGCGAGATCCGCAGCCGGGGCTTCGAGCCCATCGTGAATCTCACCGGGCACAGCATCGAGGTGTACCATCTGCACGCCGGCGTGTCGGTCCCCAACGTCGCGCGCGGGCACGGCGTCCTGCACGAAGGCATGGTGATCGCGATCGAGCCCTTCGCGACGACGGGCGTCGGCCGGATCAAGGAGGCCGAGGACGGCAACATCTACCATTTCCTGGCCAACAAGCCGCAGCGCAACCCTCAGGCAAAGAAGCTTCTCGCGTACATCGCCGAGCGACACCCCCACCTGCCCTTTGCCGCGCGATGGGTCGCCGGCGCCGTGGAGGAGCGTTGGTTCGACTACGCGCTTCGGCTTCTGCTGCAATCCGGAGCGATTTCCTCGTACGGGGTCCTTCGGGAAGCGGGCAACGGCATGGTTTCGCAGGCCGAGCACACCGTCCTTGTCGGCCGCGACGGCGCGACGATCACGACGGTGCCCTGAAACTACTGCGCGGATCGAACGGGCGGACGGCGGCGGCTCGATTCACGATGCGCGCCGCGCGACGACGCCGATTGCAAGCATTTGTGAGGCGATTCGCACACGGCTTATGATGGCAAACGCCGCATCGCCCAACCATGCGCGCTTGGATTCCCTTGGTGCTCGCCTCGTCGATTGCCTCCCCGATGCTCGTCCCTCTTCTGCCGGCCCATGCAGCCGAAGGGCTGGGCGACCTCCCCATCGTCCAGACGCCGCTTAAGACCGCAATCGGGGACTTCGCCGAACACCGCCACCTCGTGGACGCAAACGTGGGCTACCGCTTCATCCCGAAGGTCGACGGATTCATCGTCGGGCTTGGCTCAAGCTGCGCGCCGGGCGAACGAACCGTGCGATTGTACCGCGAAAGCGACGCCGCTGAGCTCGCCATGGCTGCGGTTTCGACGATCCAAGCCGGCGTATGGAACTACACCGAGGTGTCTCCGGTCCTCGTATCCTCCGGCACATCCTACGTCGTGGCATCGCGCTCCACGGGGGACTATTGCCTGACAGCGGTGGAATCCTGGCCGATCGAAGGAACCGCGGTTCGAATCGAGGCCGGAGTCGGCAACGGCAATCTGGCAACGGACGCGATGCCGCAGGAATCGACCGGCTGGAACGTCCTTGGCCTTCCCGACGTGAAGTTCCTTCCTCTAGGGATCTTCCCTTGAAACGCCCTTGACGCGCGTTTGTGAATCGGTTCGGAAAAGTTCTATGGCGCCCGCGAGCCCGGCGCCAAAACCCTTATGAGTCCTCCGGGGCACGGGCAGCCGGGAGAGGAATGGACGGGTCAAGACCACGGCGCGCGCTTGGGCTCGCGCTTTGGCTCGCTGCCGCCGTCGCCTTTTGGGCGATGCCTTCGGCCGGCGCCGGAATGCTGCTTGCCACGTCCTGGTCAAGCGTCGACCCGGCCGACCCACTGCCCGGCCAGATCGACGAGCCGCCGACCTTTTCCAACTGCGAGCAGAAGGCGTGGGTTTGCCTTGATCTGTGGTCCCCGGGCATGCCGATCCGAAGCGACGTGTTCGAGCACGTCGGGCTCGTGGCCGCGCACGAAGCTGCCGCGTCGCACCTCGACGCCACCGATGGAGCCGCCGTGCAGCACGGGCTCGACGCTCCGGCAATCACAGACGCCTGGCGGGGTAAGCTCGACTTCTCGGCCGATCTCTTGCGATCGTGCACCTCAATCTTTGGACCCTCCCGGGAGCGGTGGGGGGCGCATTGCGTCTCCGCCGCCTCTCCGCTTGCCTTGCCGGGGAAGGGAGGAACTTCCGCCCCGGTCGCTGCCCTGGGCTCGACCGCGCGCGAGATCGAGCGCGCGGGGGAAAGCGCGCTTGCGCAGACGCTTTCCAGCCTCGCGGCGGGCGCAACGCGAGCCGACGAGGGCCCGGCTGCCGTCGGCGGAGCCGGCGTGCGCGACGGGCCCGCGACTTCCCGTTCCACCTCGCTCCTTCGCGCGGATCCCGACCCGCCCAAGCTGCCAGTGCTTGGAATCCTCGTCTCCTCGGTTGCCGCCGTCGTGGCCGTGGCGCTGTATTCGCGCCTTCGCGCCGACGGAGTCGCAAGCCAGCGCGTCCGCGGGCAGGTGCTTGCCCTCCTTGTCGGCCGGCAGCTCACCGCCGCGGAGGTCGCTCGGGAGCTCGAAGTCCATTACACGACCGCCCAGTACCACCTGCGGCTCCTCGCCCGGGCGCACTTGGTGCGCCCCCGGACCCGTCGCGCCCGCGTCTACTATGCGGCGGCAGGCGAGGCCACGTCGACGGAAATCCTCTCGCCCTCCGCGCGGCGCGTGTTCGATGCCGTCTCTCGCGAACCGGGTGCGTCGGTCGCGCGGATCGCCGAGGTCCTGGGATTGTCGCCGTTCACGGTGCACTACCAAGTGCGCCGACTTGAGATCGAAGGCGCCCTTGCCATCCGGCGCGACGCGCGGCGGCTTGCCTTGTACCCGGCGGCAGGAAATCCGAGGCACGCTTCCCGCGCCGAAGTTCCCACGTGAACCAAGCGCGCGGCGCCGCCATGCAACGATGATCATCGGCGGTTTTGTCAAGAACGATCGAACGAGGTAGCCGTGCGACTAGAGGAGAAAAAGTGGAAGGGTGCGCTGGCCTCACTAGGAGGGGATGGGATGCACTTAACAACTACCAGCCGGGCCCTTCCGTAGGGCATATTTCGCCTAGTCTATATATATAGGTTGCGAAACGGTTTCCCTTTTCCCCATATAAACTGCGAACGAATTCCGGTCGCGTCGCGGTTCTCAGCCGCGAGGCGAAATCGTTTCGACGTTGTTCCCCCGCAATACGACCGTACCCAGGCGTCGCGACGTCTCCTGCGCGCGCTCCTCCGTCTCCTCCAGCACGAGATTCATGTACTGATCGTACCCGACGAGCTTGCCTTCCAGCGTGCGCCCCCCCTTGAGCTGGACGGCAAGCCGGCGGTTCATCACGCGTTCGAGCACGTCCAGGGGAAGCGCCACGGGGAATCCTCGCATCGCAAACGCGCGGCCGCGTCAAAGCCTTTGCGTCGGAACCTCCTGCGCGAAGAAGTCGAGCACGTCGCGGAGCGGATCCTCGCAGGGCTCCAGGCCGTCGAGGACGGAGGCCAGGCGCTCGGCCCGATCGTCGAGAACCACAAGCGCGCCGCGGTCCTGCGGCGAGCGGATGAGACGGCCCGCCGCCTGCCGGACCTTCCGCTGCATGGGCGCGTGGATCGCGTACTCGAACCCTTTGCCAAACCGCAGGTCGAAGTACCGCTCCAGCGCGCGAAGCCGATAGGTCGGGCGGGGGTAGGGTAGCCCCGCGACGACCACGAGCTCGAGCTCTCCGGCGGGAAAGTCGAGGCCTTCGGAAATGCGGCCTCCCAGGACCGCAAAGAGCGCGCCGCCTTCGCGCTTGAACGCCTGGATGCGTCGCATGAGCGCCTCCTGGCCGAGGTCTTCCTCTTCGAGGAACACGCGCGGAAGCCGCGTCAAGCGCGCGGCCTTGCGCATGAGCGCGTGGCTCGTGAAGAACACCGCGGCGGGCCGGCCCGCGCCGTTTACCATGCGATCGATCTGGGCCACCAGGCGCGGAAACAGCATGGGATCGCGTGACAACGCCTCGTGGCGCGTCGAAAGGTCGCGCACGTAGCGCGCAAGACGGTTCTCCGGCGGAAAGGGGGACGGAAAGCTCGCCAGCCGGGTATCAGGCGGCAAGCCCACGGCGTCGCGGTATTCCTGCAGCGGCGTGAGCGTGCCGGACAAGTGGACCGTCGCGTGGGCCTCCACGAGGGGCTGGCAGGCCGCCGCGGCATCCAGCGAGGCAAGGACGAGACGAGGCGGGTCGCGCGCCACCACCTGGATGCATCCGGGCGGCTCGCAGGCGGCCCACGCGACGAGGAAGGCGCCGACCGATCCGGCGTACGAGCGCGGCATGCGCGAGGCCTTGCGCTTGCGGACCCGCACGCTCTCGCCGTACGCGATCAACGCGGCGACGGCCTTGGCAAGCGTTCGGCTCGTCGTGCGCAGGCCCGAGAGGAGGCGTGCCTCCAGCTCCCCTTCGGGCAACGGTCCGTCCTCGTCGGCCACGTGCTCGCGCACGAGATCCTCCACGGCGGCCCGCAGCACGGAAAGGAGGCGTGACGCAGGGACGCCCTGCAGGGCGACGTCGCCAAACTCGCGCGTCTCGGCAAGCGCGCGGTCGATGGCGGCAAGCGGCAGCTCGGCCCCGCCAAGTTCGCGCGCGTACGCCGGAAGGTTGTGCGCCTCGTCCACGACCACGACGAGGTCGCGAGGCCCGCAGCGCATCCACGAAAGGAGCGCCCGGCGCAGCGGGGCGTGGAACCAATAGGGATACGACGCCACGACAAGGGTCGCCGCCGGCAACAGTTCGCGAGTCGCCTCGTACGCGCAGCAGCCCTCCGCCAAGGCGGCGGCGACGATGTCCTCCGCCGACAGGACCTCCCGACGCGCCAGCGACAGGAGCGCCGCGGAACGTCCCGCGAGGGTCGCTCGGTAGTAACGGCAATCGGCCGGACCCACGACCGGAAGCGCGTCGTCTGCCAAGTCCGGATCGGAGGCCACTGCCCCTTCCGTCGCGCGCTTGCGGTCGCGGCACATGTGCGCAAGCTCGTCCGTCGAGGCGTGCTCGAACTCGGCGTCCTCGCGCGCCAGCAAGCAAAGGTGCCGCCGACCTTGGAGGCCTACGGCCGTCCACGTCGCGGAGGGATCGGCCGTTCGAAGACGCCGAAACTCTTCGAGCACATGCCGTTGCTGGCTGTTGGTTCGGGTGAGGTACAGAACGCGCTTGCCGAGGCGCTCGGCGGAAGGGAGCGTGCCGGCGAGCACGCACACGGTCTTGCCGGTCCCGGTTCCAGATTCGAAAACGAGGTGAGCCCCGGCGCGGCAGGCTTCCTCGACCCGCTCGACGACCTGCGCCTGGTGGGGGCGAGGCGGGTAGGGGAAGGGATGCACGATCCGCCAGCGTCCGCGTCGCTATAAGAAGAGCGCGGCGGGACGCCGAAAGTTTCGATTTCGCCACGACCGCCCGGCCCCGCTTCGCATGCGAGGGCCGGGTGCGGCCGAAGGCGAAGGGACGCACCGGCGTGACAGCCGGGGCCGCGCGATCCCGCCCGGCCGGAGGGACACAACGGATGGCAGAGGGGATGACCGGGGGCGGGCGCGTGGCGGTTCCTTCGTCAAGCCGGCAGGAGCGCCTCCAGAGACCTCATGGGCCGGATCTGCGCGTATCCGGCCGCGACCATCGCTCGCTCGAGGCCGCACTGTCCGGATTCAAACAGCCAGCAGCCGGCGCAAGCGGCGCCGTCTGCCGTACCTGTCCAACCCAACGCGCACTCCGAATCCATCGTCTCCGGAGGTTCCATCGCACCCGGCCCATAAAGCGTGGAGCGCGGGCTCGCCGAAAGTGCCGGTGCCGGCCCGTTCACCGATCGTGCGGCCGCCAGCGCCGGCGCGCGCCGAGCACGACTGCCACGCCGCTGGTCACAAGCGCGCCTTGGAGAAGAACGGGCAGAGCGTCCTCGACCGGCGCCACGTCCAAAGCGGCAAATGCGGGACCGGCGCCCGACCGCCATGCAAACGGGGGCATTCCGGAGATCGCAACGAGATGTTGGGGCTGCGTCGTGCGCACGGGCGCGAACTCGACAAGCCGCCCCTCGCCGGGCGCCAGCGTGACCTCCTGCCGGTCCACCTCGCGTCCGTCCACGCGCAAGAGGACAAGCTCGCGGACGGGGCCGGTTCCCTGGTTGTGAAGGTAGGCGCGGAACGTCGACTCCAGCCCGCCGCCGCCCGAAGCCACGCTGAAGGTGCGGGCCACCGCGAAGTACTGCACGTTTGCGGTCCCGGCCGCCAACGACCAGGACTCGCTGCGTCCCGCCACGAGGAACAGCTCGCCGGGCGTCGAGGGGCGGACGACGAGCATCGCCCTTCCGTCGGCCTCCGTGAGGCCCTGGGCCAGCACGTGCCCGCGCGGGTCCCGGATGTGCACGGGAACGGCGGCCACGGGACCGCGCACGGGGTGCTCGATGCGGACCTCCAGCGCGTTCACCTGGCCAGCAACAAGCCGCCCAGGAACGAGGTGCGCATGCGGCGCCTCGATGGGAATCTCGCCGTGCGCCGCAACGAGCTCGCTGCCATCCTGCGGGGCGCGGTACGCGAACCGAAGCACGCCTTGGGCAAGCGGGCTCACCACGAAGGAAGCCTCTCCGCGCTCGCCGACTTGCACCTCCGGCGCGTCGACGGCCGACCCCGGCGGCAGGAGGAGCACGAGCGTTCCGCCGGCCACGGGGCCTTGCCCGACGCGCACGACGGCGTCCACGCGGTAGGCGTGGTCGACCCCGGCCAGCAGGACACTCGGGCTTGCGACGATGGAAGGGGATTCGACGCGCGCTCCAACCGGCGCGAACGCGACGGAACGCCCGTCGACCTCGCCCGAAACCGCGAACCAGAACTCGCCGGCCGGCAGCGTGGCTAGGAACGTAAGCGTCGAGCCGGACACGCGAGCGGCGGGCTTGGCAAGCACGTTGGCCTCAAGCGGTTCGGGCCCGTCCAAGATCTCGACGGTGGGCGCAGCCAGGGGGCGCGAAAGCGCAAGGCTCCACGTCGTGGGAGCGCCCGCGATCGCCTGTCCGCCTGCCAAGGTCGCGACGGGCGCCTCGTGGACGAGCCCCGGCAAGAAGGGACCGGCCGTGGCGAAGACGAGCGCGATGGCGACCACGCCCGCCACGGCGGTGGCCGCGCCAAAGAAGGGCAGATCGTAGGTTCGCGAGGCGCCGGGAAGAAGGATGCTTTGGGCGCGAGCCGACAACTGGTAATAGACCCACTGGCGCTGCGGGCTCTCGACTTTGACGATGAGACCGCCGCCCACCATCTTGCCCAGATGCTCATGCAGGGTGGACTTGTTCAGCTCCATGACCCGAGCGAGCTCGCTTACGGTCATGCGGCGACCGGAAAGATGCTCCAGGATTTGGAGACGGGTCTGCGACGAGAGAAGCCGCAGGACCTCCGGGTCGGCCGTGACGTCGCGGACGGAGAACGCCATTCCGGCTCGTCCACCCGCTAGCCTTGACGTGCCATAAAGATTGCGTGGGCGTTCGGAGCTCGCCCAACGCCCGCAACGACGGAAAAAACGCGAAAACCCGGCCAAAACGGGCTACATGCGTGCGCGCGTCGCCCAGACGTCCTCGGGGAGCTCCTCGTAGATGGCAAACTCCTCGCTCTTCTGCGCGAGCTTCTGGCGGTGCTCGTCGGCTGCGCCCAGAATCTTGTCCTTGCGGAAGAGCCAGTAGTGCGTGCGCCACTCGCGACCGTCGTAGAGGGTGGTCTCCTCGCGTTCGGTCGTAAGGAGGCCCTCCTCCTCGAGAATGTAGAAGAGTTGCCGGTCCTCCGGCTCCAGGACGTTGTCGATGATCCGGTCGTTGAAACCGAAGATGTCCATCACAAATTCGGCGTCTCGGTCGGCCTCCTCCGGGATGAGACCGATCTTGTCTTGAATGGCCTGGCTAAGATCTTCGACCGTGATGATCTCTGCCTCTGCCTCCCTCCGTTGGATCCTCACCATGCTGCGCACCCTTCGATAGGTCCGAATATAAGTAGGTTTCGTATAGCTGGGAAACCCACTTTCCTCCCTATCTGCCTGGCCGGTGTGTGTTCGTAGGGCTTCAAGTACTTTTCGTGGGCCTTCTCTCCACCCGCCGAACCCTTAAATAGCGAACCTGGAATACGGAGCCGGTCATTCTCATGGCGCTCTGGCAAGGCATCTCCCGCCGCAAGCCCTCGGGCGGCCGGCTCCGGCCCGCCCACAAGAAGCGGAAGTTCGAGATCGGACGCGAGCCGCACCTTCCCACGATCGGCGAGGAGAAGCGCAAGAGCGTCCGGATCCGCGGCGGCCAGACGCGCATCCGCATCCTCCAGGCAAGCGTCGCCTACGTGACCGATCCGAAGACGAACAAGACCGTGAAGGCCGAGATCAAGACCGTCACGGACAACCCCGCCAACCCGAACTTCATCCGGCGGAACATCATCACCAAGGGAGCCATCGTCGTGACGAGCAAGGGCAAGGCGCGCGTGACCAGCCGGCCAGGCCAAGACGGCACGATCAGCGCCGTCCTCGTCGAGTGACGCCACGGGGTGCCCGTGGTCTCCAAGGGCGACGAGCGGTACGTTCTCTACCCATCCTACTTCGACCTCAACGAGCCCCGCCCAACGCGACGCGTCCCGCGCGAGCTTGCAGTCCGCGGGCCCACGAGCGAAGAGATCGCCAAGGCGGCGCTCGCGCTGAAGCTCCGCCCGGTCCTCGAGAAAGGACGGGCGCATCCGAGCCGGCCTTGGGAACGGCGGGGTCGTGTCCTCATCGAAGCGCGCGGGGCAAAGTCCGCCCTCCTGCACCAAGTCGCGGCCATCGTGAAAGAGGCCCGCGGCGAGCAGGCCGCCCCCAAGCACGTGGGGAAGGCCACGTAGGCCCCCGTTTTCTGGAAGACACACCCAGAGCACTAGCGTGCGCTAGGGGTCTTCGGTAGAAAGAAAAGAAGACGGGCGGCGCAAGGCCGCCCGTTTCGCCTTGGATGCATCGGCCGGCGCTGGGCCGGCCGAAGGTTCGATCTAGTTCTTGCGCCGCAGCACGAACAGCGCCGCGCCCAAGGCGCCGATGGCCGCAAGGCCCTCGAAGCCGGGCACGCCAGGACCGCGAGCGTTCACGGTCACGGTCTGAGCCGCCGTGTCACCGCAGCTCACCTGGGCTTGCCCGGCGGGGGTTCCCGCGGGCACCGTCACTTGCGCCTGGACCGTCTCCGACGCCTGGGCGTTCAGCGTCACCGGGACCGTGGCCACGGTTGCACCGTTCAGCTTGAACGGCACGTTCACCGAGCCGGCCGCAGTGCCGGTGTTCTGCACCGTGCAGCGCACCGTGACCGCGTCCCCGGCCGTGACCGTCGTGGGCTGCACCTGCAGGCCGCTGTACGCGAAGGTGCTCGTCGGCGGCTGGAAGGCGTTCACGGTCACCGTGATCGGGGTCGCGTCGCCCACGCGCACGCTAAGCGTGCCGACGTCCTGCGACGTCGTCGTGTAGCTGAGCGTCACCGGCTGGCTGGCGCCAGGCGCCAGGTTCACCGTGACTGGCGAACCGCGCTGGGCGCCGTTGATGATGAGCGCCACCTGCGTGGTTCCGTCCCGGCCTCCGGTGTTCGTGACGTTCACCGTTGCCACGATGACGTCGCCGGCCGTGACCGTGCGCGGCTGCACGTCGAAGTTCGTGTAGTTGAACGCCGCGCCCGGCGTCGGCTCGACCACGGCAAAGCTCGCCGTGGCCGACGCGTAGCCGGTCGCAGTCGCCTGCACGGAGTACGTGCCAAGCTGAGTCGGCACGAAGGTGTGCGTGGCCGCGTTCACGGTGATGTCCGCGCCCGAGGGCGGCGTGATGCGGATCGTAGGCGTCGCCGTGAGGGCGGCCGTCTCGTCCACGTCACGCACCGTGACCGTCACCTGGCCGCCCTGCTCGATGGACGTGCCGGGCGAGATGACGATCACAAGGGCGCTCGTGGCCACCGTCACGAACCGTCCCGTGGCCGTGCCGTTGATGAGCACGGGGCACAGGCCAGGCGCCGTCGGAGCCAGGCGCAGCGACGCCGCGCCGTTGGCGCCGGTCGTGGCGTTGCCGGACGCTCCGGGGCACTGAATGGCGATGTTGAGGCCCGACAACGGCAGGCCCTCGACGTCGCGCACCGTGACGGTCACGGTCGTCGCGCGGCCCGAAGCGATCTGGTCCGGCGAGATCGTGATGTCCGGGCTCACGACCGTGAAGGTGCCGTCGATGCTGGCAGCCGTCGCGCTCGTCGTCGCCATGGTGAACGTGAAGTTCACCACGCCGAGGTCAATGCCCGTCACGTTCACGCCCTGGCCGATCCAGCCGTTCGTCACGGTGAAGGTCGTGCCGTTCGTCCACGCCGCGCCAAAGGCCGAGACCCAGGCGTTGCCGTGGGACGTGTCGAAGTGGTTGACCATCGTCAGCGTGCCGTTGAGCGGCGCGCCCGTGAACGGGTTCGTCACGGAGACGTTCACGGTGATGTTCTGGAACGCCTCGACGGTGCCGATTTGCAGCGGCACCGAGTTCGGCGTGAACGCCACCGTCACGTTGCGGACGGTCACCTGCACGAGGCCGTCGAGGTTGTCGTGCGTCTTGCTCGTGTTGCGAGCGTAGACGAAGTAGATGCCCTCGGGGTCGACCTTCGTCAGGATGATCGACTTCGAGTAGTTGCCCGTGCTGGCTCGGACGCCGCTCGCGGAGGCCGTGAACGTGCGCGCGAAGGCCGCGTCCGACAGCGTCGGAAGCGTGCCGTTGTTGCGCAGGTCCGCGACTTCCTGGGTCGTCAGGAACCAGACGTCCGCGTCGAAGGGCAAGCCCAGCCGCGTGACGTTCACCTGGAAGACCGTCGGGTTGCCCGCGACCGCCTGCGTGTTGTTGACCGTCACCACGACGTCGTGGGTGGGAACAACCGCGATCTTGGCAAGCGCGTGCGAGATCTCCGAGCCGTCGGCGAGCTGCTGGCTTGCGTTCAGCACGATGTGCCGTCCTACGACGTCGGCGGACGCGTTGATGTACAACACCGTCACGGCGCCGGCACCTGCGTTGGTGCTGCCGTTCACGGTCACAGCGGCGCCGGTTGCGCCGAACGAGTCGAACACGGTGAAGCCCGTGAAGACGCGCGCGCCCGACTGGTCGAAGGCGGACACCTGGATGCGTCCGCGGGCCGGATCGCCGCCGGCCTCGCGCCACGTGATCGTCACGGTCGTATTCGTGCTCGTGCCCATGGTCGTCGGGGTGACTGTCATCACACCGCTCGTAACGGCCGCGCGGACCGGGATCGAGACCGACTCGTCCAGGGTGATGTTCGGATTGCTCCAGCGGAAGCGCAAGTCCACGCTACCGCCGGACTTCGTCGGCAGGATCTGCGCAAAGTAGCGGTTCGTCGTCGTGTCGTAGCCGATGCGCGAGGCCGACACGCAGATGTCGCCATACACGACAGCCCAGGCGTACGGGGTGCCGCAACGCGTCGTGCTCGAGCCCGTGGTGTCGAGACCAAAGAGCACGTCGCCCGAGATCGTGACGTTGGCGCCCGAGCGGTTGGACCGCTGGTGCAGCGCCGTGGTGTCCGTCACGCCCGTCGGCCCACCGGCCTCGCCGCCGAGGCGGCCGATGAACTCAAAGGTCAGGTTGAGCCCAGCCGCCGACGTGCCCGGATCGCCCGGCGGCACCACGCGCTCGATGAGGTTCGTGCCCGTGTTCGTGCGCGTGTCCCAAATGATTGTCTCGCCCTGCCGGATGACGACACCCGGCGTCGGCGATGGCACGGTAAACGCAACCGAGCCGATGTATTCCCAGCCGCTCACCGCTCCGGTCGTCCCGACTGTGTCCGCACGGACCTCGATCGAGTAGGTGCCGGTCTGCCAGACGCCGTTGGGCTGCAGCGTGATGTTGCCAGAACCGGGGCAAGAGATGTTGATGAACAGCGCGGTCGTGTCGTTGGCCACGTCCGTGATCGCACAGCTGCTGGGGGTGCTGCGCGTCGCATTCAGGTAGGCAAAGATCGCGTTGTCCCGCGTCACCGTGATGTTGAACTGCCGCGCGACGTCGAGCGTGCCCGTCAGGGTGCCCAGCAGGGACTTCCCGTCGCTCGCGAAGGTGAAGTTCGCCGTTACATTGCCCGTAGAGAATCCACCGGTCGCATTGTTCAGTGCGATCACCGCCGCCGGGGTGGTGGCCGTGACCGTCCAGTTCTGGAGGCCGGCGGCCGGGGCGCTCAGCGAGTAGGTGGTCGCGCCAAGCACGGCCGTGACCTGGTAGATCCCCGTTCCGTTGTTGGCGATCGGAATGTCGTTCACCGTGGCCGTGCCGTCCGCGGCCACCGTCGCGTTGCGGCGCGGGTGGTTCACGCCGGGCGTGTCCGTCGGGGCCCACACCTGGACGAGCGCGCCCTGGGCGGCCGTGCCGTTGGGCCAGGTCACGGTCGTCGTGATGCTGGCGTTGAACGACGTCTTCGAGTACACGACGGAGGCCGGCTGCGTGAGCAGCAGGATCTGCGGCGTGACGTTGACGTAGACGGTGAAGTTCTTGCCGACGGTCGAGCTCACGCCGTCCTGGATCCACCAGTGGCCAAGCGTGTCGAACACGATGTTCGACCAGGAGGCCGAGGGTCCGTCGCGGCAGGCGACGGTGATGTTGCCCGGCTTCTTGAGGCACAGCACGTCGCTTGCGGTCACGGCGCCGCTCACCTGGAGGCTGTGGGTCGAGTTGAACTCAACCGTCGCCGAGATGCCGGTGCGCGTGGCCGCCTCGTGGCCCACGAGGTTGTTGTTGATGCGAAGCAGGAAGGCGTCCTCGCCGCCCTCGTCGATGAGGGCGCGGGCGTCGAAGGTCGTCGGGACCTGCTCGACGGCGCCGGCCTTATCCGTAGCGCGCACGAAGAACTCGTAGTAGCCCGAGCCGTTCTGCAGCTGGAACAGGATGTTCGTCGTGTTGACGGTGTCCGTGCCGATGTCCGTGTAGACGGGCGTCGCCAAGACCCACTGCCCGGCTCCCGAGACCGACGGGTTCGTGTCGTACGTCTGGTTCAGGTTGTCGTCGGTCGTCTTGTTCCAGTGAAGGTAGAGCGGCGTCCATGCGTTCGTCTGCTGCGCAAATTGCGGGCCGCCAAAGGGAGCCTGCGAGAAGCGGTACCAGAGTTGGACGCTGTCGATACCAAGGAACTGGTAGTCGGACGCGTTGGCGTTGCGTGCCGTGACCAGGATGGTGTTGTTGGCGTTGGCCACGTACATGTCCGTGCCAGCGCTCGAAGCGCCCGTGAAGCCCGTGATGGTGAAGTCGGGAAGCGTTGGCGACGCGACGATCGAAATCTGCGTGTCCGCGACAGACTCCACGCAAATCTGGTTTACACAGGATTCGCTGTCGTCAACGTCTTCAACGTATACGTTGGCCGCGCCGAGCAGAGTCTTGCCGGGCACGGCGTTGGAGGCGAGCGTGAGGTTGATCCAGATGCGGGCCGTGACGCCATCGTGCACGCTGATCTTGGTGAACGTCGCGTTGTAGCCCGTCGTGATGAGGGTTTCGATGTCCCCCGCAGTGGTGGTTTCGCTGAAGCGGACGTTCGTTCCCGTCGTGCGGACGGTGACGTTGACCTTCGAAATCTGGGAGACGTCGATGCGGCCGGGGGACGTAGCAAGCGACACGCGCACTGCAGTGATGTTGTCGTGCGTATCGTCCGTTCCTTCGTCCGCCACGCTGATGCGCATTAGCGCGAACTCTTCGCCCGGCTTGGGGAAGTTCGCTGCGGCGTTCTCCGTGAACGTTTCGCCGATGATGGTGGCCTGGGCGCTTGGGGCAGTAATCGACAACACTGCCAGCGTACCCGCGATTGCCAAAGCGGTGTACGCGCCGATCTTCAGATTCTTGGATACGCCGTACATTGTGTTGTCCTCCATGATGCGTTGGATTGTGTGTCCCATCCCGGCTTTTTTTCGCGGCCGAGGCGCGGCGCAGCGTAGGTTGTGCTGCGGCTGACGGACCCGGTAAGAATCGTTCCCTCATTTAAGCGTGTCGGTTTTATCGGTATTAATCGATGGAAATACATGAAAATGCGCAGCGAGCGCGGAATCGGTTCGATCGTTCTTGGTTTCTCCATAGCGGAAAATGCATTCCAAACGAACGCTTGCTTCGCGCCGAAGTCTCCACTTGAAGCACGCGAAATCGTGCGTTTCGGACTTTCGGGATACCGGGCGTTTTTCCGAACGGGATCGAACCATCGGGCGTGTCGGGAGCCGCGATCCGATGGGCGCCGACGCAGCCGTGCGTAGTTGTGGCATTCTCACCCGCCACATTGACAGGTTCACCCTTTGCAAACCGGTTGCCCGGAGCGCCGAACGCTTTGAGAAGGTTGATGACGGGTTACGAGGGCGCCGCGATCGTTCCCTCGGCCGAGACACCTGCCGCCGCGCCGCGCCGGCCCGCGAAGCCGCGTGCGCTCTGCCCGCGGCAGGTCGCCAAGCCGTACACTAACGAGCGCGACGATCAAAAAGAAGAGGAGAAGCGCCGGCCGCCAACGGCGGCCGGAGCTGCCCGAAGCCCGCGCCGCGCGCGAGCTCGACGCGTTTGCGAGACTTACGGGGTCGCTTCGTCGCAGCGGACCGTGCGGCTTGCAACGACGCTGTTGCGCAGGGTCACGATGATCTCGTTGTTGCCCTGCGTGCAGTTGAGGAACAGCGACGTGCCGCTCGTCCACGCCGTGCTGAAGGCCGCGGAGGTGCCTTGGTCCGTGTACAGCGTCGCCGGCGCGCCGTTGTTCGTTACCGTCACCTGGGCGGCCGCGAAGGACTCGGCGGTGTTCGAAAGCAGCAGGCGTATCGTGTCCGACTGCACGTCGCCGTCGCTGTCCAACGTATCGACGACGACGGTCGCCTGGACGCCGGCGTCCTGCTGGCTGCTGAAGCTCGTGACCCAGATGTAGACGGTCGCCGCCAGGACGACGGTGATGGCCACCATGAGGATGACGGCAATCACCGGCGAGACGGCCTCGTCTCCGCGTGCTTGGTTGGCTTTCATGGTGTATCCTCCTTATTCGTCGCAGCGGACGCGGGACGAGTGGACCACACTGTTCCGTACGGTGGCGACAACTTCGTTGTCGCCGGGGCCGCTGCAGTCAAAGTACAGGGAACGGCCGTTGGCCCACTGGCCCACCACCGTCAGCGTGTTCGTGTTCAGATCGCAGAACGTCGCTCCGGTGCCGGTTCCGGCAACCGTCGCGTTGGGCTGAACCAGGCAGATGTTGGCGTGCGCCACGGCGGTGCCGTTGACCGTGATGACGATCGAGCTTGCCCCAAACGCCTCCGGAGCGTTCGACAGCAGGAGCCGAATCGTGTCCTGCAGCGAGTTCGTGCTCGGGTTGCGGTTGATGGCCGACGCCTGCACGCTTGCCTGCGTGGGCGCCTGCTGGTTGCTGCTGAAGCTCGTGACCCAAATGTACACCGTCGCCGCGAGGACGACGGTGATGGCGACCATGAGGATGACCGCGATCACCGGCGAAACGGCCTCGTCGTTCTCGTGCGAGAATCTGCGATTGGCTTTCATGCGGACGCCTGACCCTTCCGAGGCCGAAACCGGGAGGGATAGTATTTGGCCGTTGCGCAAAAGAACCAAATAGAAAGTTTCCCCCCCGCGAGACGCCGTTCGATCCATTTTGGATTTGTCAACGCAACCCCGTGACGTTGTCACGGTCGCGCAGCGAAAAAGAGAAGGCCGGGCGCATCGCGCCCGGCCACGGGCGGGGAGCCCCTAGCACCGTACGGACTGCGCGAGCACGACGCTGCCGCGGATGGTCACCACGAGGTTGTGGTTGCCGCCGCCGGGCGTGCACGCGACGTACAACGCGCCGCCGTTGCCCCACTGGCCGGCCGAGGCAAGCGTCGTCGTCATGGCCTGGTTCGTGTACGCGGTAGCGCTTGCTCCGTTCACCGTGACGGAGACCTGATTCTCCGGGAACGGCGCGTCGGCCGCGTTTGAGAGCAGGATCCGGATCGTGTCCTGCTGGGCGCCGCTTCCCGTGCGGTTGAGCGAGGTCGCCTGCACGCTCGCCTGCACGCCCGCGTCCTGCTGGCTGCTGAAGCTTGTCACCCAAATGTACACGGTCGCCGCGAGCACGACGGTGATGGCCACCATGAGGATGACCGCGATCACCGGCGAGACGGCGTCGTCGTCGTTCGAAACCTTGCGCATTCCCCTACGCTTGCTGGGTTCCACCTTGCTGACCCCCGGCCTCTTGCCAGACGCCGCCGTATTTGGCCGTTCTCCCAAAGAAGCAAATACGCCTTTCAGGCGGTTCGAGGAAGTTTTGTTTTGGAAGCGGGTGTCGTTTCGCGCGCCTTCCGCCCGGCGGCCGCGCCGTCACGCCGTCGGGTTTGCGGACGAGGACACGTTGGGCGCCTCGATGCCGACGATGCGGAAGAACTGCTTGCGCACGGCGTCCTTGGCAAGGCGCAGCAGCGCGTCGTGGTCCTCCACGTTTCCGAAGATTCCAAGCTTGATCTGGCCGCCGGCGCTCTGCGCGTGGCCGCCGGCGTTCTGCTTGCCAAAGGCTTTCTCCATCTGCTCGCCGAGGTTGATGCGCACGTCGTTTGAGCGCGCGCTCATGTGGATCACGTCGTCGACGATTCCGAAGACGAGAACGGTGTTCACTCCCTCGAGCTGCAGCAGGAAGTCGGCGGCCTGCGGCAGCGTGTCGCGGTCGTGGATGAACTCGGCGCAGGAGAGAAGGTGCGAGCCGTAGACCTCGCGGTTGCGGATCGCGCGACCGAGCACGTCGACCGTCTCGCCGGCCATGGGGGGCGTCTCGATCTTCTCGAGAAGGGCCATGTCCGCGTACGCGGAGAGGAACGTCGCGGCCGCCATGTCCTCGGCCGTGGCGCCCCGCGTGAAGCCGCGCGTGTCCGTGCGGATCGCGTACAGGAGCGCCGTCGCCAGGCGCGGCGAGACGGGCACGTTGAGCTGCTGAAGGTACTTCGTGAGGATCGTGGCCGTGGCGCCCACGCCCTCGCGCACGTCGACGAAGTCGGCGACGGCGTCCTCCTCGTCGAGCGGGTGGTGGTCGAACACGACGGCGGGCACGATACCCGGCGGAAGGACGTTGTTCTTGCCGGGGACGCCGCACTCGACGAGCGCGATCTTGTCGTGCCGGCGCACGTAGTCCATCGGATCCTCCTTGGGCCCGATCTCCGTGAGGCGGATCGAGAGGAGGTTCACGAAGGCGCGGTTCTCCTGGTGGCCGACCTTGCCGCCGTGGTAGAGCTCGGCCGTCGTTCCGAGATGCTCGCAGATCGCCTGCAACGCCATGCCCGAGGCCATCGCGTCGGGATCGGGCGAGCTGTGCAGCACGATGGCAAGGCTGCGCGCGCCGCGGATGATGTTGGCAAGGGCGGAGCCGGCCTTCTGCACCTCGAACTCCTGCAGCTCGCGGATGACCGAGCGCGCGATGACCTCGCTTGGGCGAACGATGCGGTCGGCGCCGGCCTTCTCGAACGCCTCGGCGGAGACGGGGTCGATGGCGCGGACGACGACGAAGGCTTCGGAGACCTCGCCCTTCAACCACTTGAGGGCAGCGAGGTTGCCCTCCATGTTGGAGCCAAGGAGGAGAATGGCGGTGGCCTGCTCGAGCTCCTGGCGGAAGGGGTCGAGCCGCTCCATGTCGCAGACGGCGGCGTTGAGCTCGCCGTCGCGCAGGTCCTCGACGCGCTTCTTGCTCTTGTCGAGGATGAGGATCTCTTTGCCGCGATCGCGCAGCATGCGGGCGACGTTGAATCCGACCGACCCGCAGCCAATGATGACGTACATCCCGGTGGCTCCGCTAGACGACCCAGTCTATATAATGATTGACGGCGGCGTAAATAGCTACTCGGAAGCGGGCAAGCGGACCTTCCCCGATTTTACTGCGCAGTTGCGCAGTAATGCCTCAGCGCAGCAGGCGATGCGTGACGCGCACGCAGGCGTTCTCGACGTAGGCCATTCCGGACTCGCGCGCGATGCGGGCGGCCTCCCCGCTTGCAAGGCCCGTCTGCAGCCACAGCGCGCGCGCGCCCTTGCGCGCGGCCGCCCGCGCGATCTCCGGCGCCTCCTCCGCGGGCCGGAACACGTTCACGATGTCGATCTCGCCGGGAACCTCCGCAAGCGACGCGTACGCCTTGCGGCCGAGGATCTCGGGCGCCGTCGGGTTCACCGGCACGACGTCAAACCCGTGCTCGAGGAGGTACTTCGGGATCTCGTGCGCATCCTTTCCCGGCGTGGCCGAGAAGCCGACGACGGCGATGCGGCGCGCGCCGCGCAGGATCGACGCCGGGTCCGCGGGCGCGCCCGTCACGAGCTCACCGGTCCCACGGCGCGGAAGTCCTCCGTGCCGCGCCGCGTCGCCTGGTAGAAGAAGTCGAACGTGGGCTCGGCGTTGGAGCCGTCGGCCGTGCGCACCGTGCAGTGGTCGGGCCCCTTCGACGAGACGTAGAGCGCCGGGCCGGGGCTCGTGAGCGTCACGATGCACGTGTAGAACGCCGAGGGCGCGTTGGACACGAGGAGTTGGATGGCCTCGGGAAACGTGATGTTGGCCGTTCCGTTGGCCAGCCGGTGGCTTCCGCGGACGAACACGGTGGCCTCGATGCCTTCCGTCGCGGCCGTTCGAAGCTCGATGGGCCCCGAAGGCGTGGTCGCGATCGAAACCGTTCCCACGTGGTGGGTGGCCGTCACGTTGCCGTTCACGAACAGCGGCGCCGAAAGCGCGAACAGGGAGAGCGAATCGACCCACCGCAGCCATTGGCCGGCAAAGTCGCCCGCGTCGAAGAAGAAGATCGCGCTGTCGCGGTCGGGGCCCACGGCGTTCACGGTGATGTTGCCAAACGTGACGAGGATGCCCTCAGCGACGAGCGTGCCCGGCGGCACCTCGATTGCGTTGCAGGCGCCGTCGCACGCCTGGACCGTGTGCCCCGCCCGCAGCCGGTCGCCGACGCCCACGCGCACGGTGGCGTTTTCGGGGTCCGTGCGAACCTCGATCCCGTTCTCCCCTTGGATCGTGACGTTGCCGCCCGCAGAGGGACCCACGCCCGAGAGGCTGCGGATGCCAGGGCCGTCGCCTCCTCCGGGCGACAGGCACCCCGCAAGCGGCGCGGCGAGCACGGCGATCGCAAGCAGGACGATTCGAACAGCGGAGGCGGACATGGTCCCTACCCGCCGCCGGATGCGGCGGGTGGGGATAAGGGTTTGCGGCCGCCGCGGCGAAGCGTTGCGCGACTCAAGCTTACGCTCGGGGGAACTAGGAAGAACGAGGGCCGGCGCGCGAGGGAACGCGCGCCGGGCGATCTCGTGCTCCTACGGCAGGTAGTTCGAGATGACAAACCAGTTGGCGCCGTCGCTCATGAGCACGAGGCCCTCCAGCTTGTTCTGCGTCATCGCGAAGTCCGCCGCGCCGTCGATGTTGCCAGCCGCGGGCGTCACGATGTAGTTGAAGTCCGCGTTGAGGACGGTGACCTTGATGGTCAGGATCCTCCCGGCGCCTGCGGTGACGGCGCTTGGAATGTTCAACACGCGGTCTGCCGACAGGGCCGCGGTGTCCAGGAAGACCGCCGTGGTCCCAGCGGCGACCGTTTGCGCCGCGTCCGTGCTGAAGGTTTCCGCTGCGCCTCGGAGCCCGCCGGTTGCGGTGAGAACGCCCGTCACGGTGAGCGCCGCACTTGTCGTAACGCCAGACGACGCCGTCAGCGTCATCGTGTTGGCGCCGCCCGACGCAACGGTCACGCCGCTGCGCAACGTCACGGCCTGCCCATCCCCAACCGTAAGGCCGTTGCTGAACGTCTTTGCGCCCGAGATCGCCTGCGTAGCCGTCGTTAGCACGAACTCCGAGGCGCAGCGGAAACCTTCAGCACGGACGCGGCGCAAACGGTCGCCGCTGGGACCACGGCGGTCTTCCTGGACACCGCGGCCCTGTCGGCAGACCGCGTGTTGAACAT
>DATLFM010000032.1 GCA_035541015.1 Candidatus Thermoplasmatota archaeon | reverse complement strand
GGGCGTCGGAGCGCAGATCGCCGGCGCCCTCACGGGCTTTGTCGCCCAGGTCCAAGGCGCCGTCGAAGGCCTCGTGAGCCTTGCAACCGGCGCCAAGGCCGACCTCTCGGCCAAGGCCCACGCGGAAGCCCACGCGGCGCTCGAAGCGGCCCACGACGTGCACGTCGAGCTGCCGCGCATCGAGCCGCCCCGCGTCGACGCGAGCCTTGCCGCCGACGTGCAAGCCCGCGCCATGGCCGCGGCCAGCGGAACGTTGAACTAAAACAAACAGCCCCCTTCCCCGCTCCGCCTCCTCCACGGAGCGGGACTTTCCCTTCACCCCGCGCGGTTCGCTCCCTTCGTCACCGCCGCGCGGGATCCCTTTTCTTTCGTCAAGCTTCTGCGAAAGGCCGAAGCGGACCGTCCTGCGTTTCCGGCGACGCGAACCGGCCGAGGTTGAACGGCCGGATGGGCGGCTGCATGGCCTCGGCCAACTGCCGCTCCAGCTCCTCGCCCGCGGCCTCTCCGAACGTGACGAGGATCCGATTCGCGTGGCGAGGCACCCACCGAGGGTAGTCTTCGATCTGTGTCCAGGGGCCAAAGGCCCCGTCCGGAAGCATGGGACGGAAGAAGACGCGCAGGGTCGAGCGCTCGCCGTCGGACCTTTCGATGGGCCCGTGGGCCGCCTGCGGGTTGAGCGCAAGCCTTCCGCCCTCAAGGGTCATGCCAAGGAGCGAGAAGACCTCGGCGAGCGTGAGGTTTGGGATGCCCCCCGGGAACTCCGCCTCGACGTGGACCGCGGAGCCGCCGTCGGCCTCCCCGACGTGCATGTGCGCGCGCACGTCGCGCGTCCGGGACAGGTCATACGCCGGGTCGCGGAGATTCGCGCGTTGCCCGTCCACGATGATCGCAAGGGCGGCGTGCTCGTGCGCGAAGCGCAGTTCCTCGGAAGGCGGAGCTTCGGGCGGGTCGGGATCCGGCGAACGGCCCTCGTCGGGCGGCCCGCCCGCGCGCGGCTCGGAAGGGCCCAGACAGCCGGCCAGGAGCACGACTAGCGCCAAGGCCCGCGGAGCGCGGATCACGGTCGCACGCCGTCGGCGGGACGCGCGGTCACGAACAGCTCGCGCAGGGGAATGTACGCCATGAGCAGCGCGACGTACGCGAAGATCAGGATCCCGGGCCAGCCTTGGGTGCCTTCGAACGTGTAAGGCGTGCCACTTGCCACAAGCCAAGCAGTGGCGGCCAGTCCCGCAACCATGATCGCCGCCATGAGGCCCAGCCGCACCGCCGTGGTGGAGCGGCTGGCGACGAGGTACATCGCGCCGCCAAGGAGGATGCCCGCGATGGCGGGCGCAAAGTGGCCCGGCACCTGGCCTCCGAACAGAAGGAACACGACCGTGATGCCCAAGAGCGCCTCGCCCGCGATGACGCCGCTTGCCAAGAGCACCCCACGCTTCTCGATGCGCTCGACGAGCGACTTCTTCTCCGCCGGGGCCCACGCCTGCGTCCGGCGCGCGGCGTACCGTTCCATGCCCCACTTGAGAAGCCCGCCAGCGAAGATGGGCGTGGAGAGCTCGATGGGAAGATAGATGCCAACGGCCACCGGCAGCACCGGCAGCTTGAGGGCCACAAGCCCAAGGCCGAGCACGGCCCCCACGGCCAGAAGGTGCAGCGGCAGGCTTCCCTCGAAGACGCCGCGCGTGACCGTGGCCATGATGTAGCCCTGCGGCGCGGGGAACTGGTCGCCCCCGATGCCGCCGGGCGCCGTCTGGTGGATGACGTTCAGCACGACGGGGGCGACAAGCGCCATGCCCACGACGCCCACGATGAGCGCAAGCTGCTGGTACCGCGGCGTCGAGCCGAGCATGTAGCCGCTCTTCAAGTCCTGCAGGTTGTCGCCGGCGATGGCCGCCGAGCAGGCGATGACGGCGCCCACGCCGATGGCCGCAAGCATCCCCGCCTCGGCGCTTGCCCCCATGGCAAGGAGAAGGAACGACGTGAACAGGATGGTGAGGATGGTGACGCTCGAGATGGGATTGTTGCTGCTTCCCACGACGCCCGCGAGGTAGCCTGCCACGCTCGAGAACAGGAACGCGGCGGGGGCCATGACCGCCGCGGCGACGGCAGCCTGCACCCAGTTCTGCGTGAAGTAGTAGAAGACGCCGAAGATGGGGATCACGAGAAGTCCGATGCCCACGAGCACGCGGTCCAGGCGCACGTCGACGTCCGTGCGGGCCTTGGCCTGCGCGACGTGCCGTTTGCCGAAGCTCTCGCGCGCCTCGCGCGCGGCGGCGACGAGGCTCGTGCGCACGCGCGCAAGCGTGTAGAAGGCGCCCACGATGATGGCCCCGATGCCCACGAGGCGGACGTTCGGGTTCCACGTGCGCAGGGCGGCGGTGATGGGATCAAGCGGCGCGCCGTCGGGTCCGGTCGGGTAGCCGTTGAGGAGCAGGAAACCCGGCACGAGGACGACAAACGCGAGGCCCGCGCCCAGCATGATGAGGCGCGCGATTCCGATGCCCACGATGTAGCCCACGGCAAGCAGGATGGGCGCCACGCTGAAGGCCCCGTAGCCGACCGCGCCGCCCAGGCGCGCGCCGGCCCGAAGGACCTCCTGCCAGAGCCCGAGCACGTGGAGCGCGACGGCGTAGCCGCCGCCCAGCAGCATGCCGATCACGATCGTGCGCGCGTCCTGCGAGGTCGCGGCCTCCTTGGCCGGCGACGACTGCGCGCTGTCCTTGACGCCGGCCTTCAGGACCTCGGCCGTCGCGATACCCTCGGGGTACGGAAGGCGGCTTTCGACGACAAAGGCGCGACGAAGCGGGATCGTGAACAGCACGCCGAGGATGCCGCCGCACAGTCCGACCACGATGGCGGGAAGGAGGTCGATCTCCGTCCAGACGCCAAGCATGAGAAGCGCGGGGATCGTGAAGATGAGGCCGGCTCCAAGGGCCTCGCCGGCGCTTCCGGTCGTCATCGCGATCGTGTTCTCGAGGACGTTGCTGCGACGGAAGAACCGCAGGATGCTCATGCTGATGACGGCGCTTGGGATCGTGGCCGCAACGGTGAGGCCGGCCTTGAGGCCGACGTACATGTTGGCGGCTCCCAGCACGATCGAGAGGATCACGCCCAGAAGGAGCGCGCGGATCGTGAACTCCGGCAGGACGGTCGTGGCGGGGACGTAGGGCTCGTGGATTTCCTTGCCGGCCTCGGCGGGCGGGGCAAACGTGCCGATCTGCTGGGCCACGGGAATCGGGCGGGCAAGAACGTGGCCCCCTATAAAGGCAGCCCGGCGGGGGCAAGGATCGTTCCACAACCGCCTTTTGCCGGCCGGGCGGCCGACGACCGTGCGCGGCGCGGCGTCCCTCCTGGCGGCCCTGGCGTTGGCGACCTACGGGGCCTCCGCGATCGTCTCGCTGCCGTCCTTTGGCTGGGCCACGAGCCTCGAAGTGCTGGCGGGCC
>DATLFM010000031.1 GCA_035541015.1 Candidatus Thermoplasmatota archaeon | reverse complement strand
GGTTGCAGGAGGCGCGGTCGGCCGACCAGGTGAGCGAGAACTCCACTTGCGTCATGTTCGGCTGGGTGATGGAAAGGCTGGCCGATCCCGGCGCTCCGTCGGCCGCGTTGCCTTGGCCACCGGGCCCGGCGGCGCGACCCGTGGGCCAGTGGACCTCGAACCCGGATCCGGGCGGCGGCGTGCCGCTGTCGCCCTGGGACGTGTCGTACGCGAAGATGGCCACCATCGCCACGAGCAAGATCGCCGCTCCGAAGAGACCTACGAGCGTGTCCTTGTTGACCAAAATCTCGACCCCGGAACGCGCGAGGAATCGCAGGCCGGCTCATAAGCTTTCGGAACCTATTCCTGGGTATTCGCGCGGGGGTGCGACGGCGGCGGGCGTCACCGCCCGTTGGCGGCCGGGGCCGTCGTGATGGCCCCCACGGGACAGATCCGGACGCACACGTTGCACTCGTCGCACCGCGCGTCCACGGACACGACGCCGCGCAGGAGGCTCAACGCGCTCACGTGGCAGGAGCCCAGGCACGCGCCGCAGTCCATGCAGGTTCCAGGATCGACGCGCACCACGGCCAAAGCCTCCGCCTAGGCGGGCGTGACGTCGACGTCGCCGTTCTGCGTGGAAAGCGTCGCGACGACCTTCGTGCCGCGGCCGTCGAAGCCGTTCGTGACGAAGCGCTTCTTGTGCTTGCCGTCCTCGACAAGCGTCCCGTCGCGAAGGGCGATCGAGACGCCGCCGTTCACGTTCGAGGCCGTGAGGTCCCAGCCGATCGTCTCGCGCTCCGGAAGGACGGCCGAGATGTGGCCGTTCGTGGAGGCGGCCGAGATTCGCGAGGAGGCTTTCGGCGTGTAGGCGATCTCGACGTGCCCGTTCTGCGTCGCAAGGTCGAGGTCCCCGCACGTTGCGCCGGCGACGGTGACGTGGCCGTTCTGCGTTCGCGCCTTGGCGTGCTCGCACGCGAGGGACGCGATCTCGACGTGGCCGTTTTGGGTCGCAAGGTCGAGACGGTGCTCGGCGCCGCGCGGCAGGGCGCTCTCGAGGTGGGCGCCCGACTCGTTGGGGCCCGAGGCGCGCGTCGCAAGCGAGAGCGCCCCGCCCCGAACGTCCTCCGCGTGCTCCACGCGGACGCCGGCGAGCGCCGCTCGCGCCTGATCCTCCGTGTCGCCGCGGCCCCACAGGCTTGCCGTGATGCGGTAGCCGGCCTCGTCCTGCGCGTTTGCGCTCACGTGGCCGTTGTAGGTCGCAAGCACGCTCTCCACGAGCGGCACGCCCACGCCGTTCCGCAGCGTGACCGTCTTCTTGGCGACCCACTTGTCGCCCTGCCGCTCGACCGTGATCTCGGATTCCTCGCGCACGAACTGGCCGGCGGCTGCCCCCGCCGAGGCCGCGGCGGCTTCGCCCTCCGACACGATCCGCTCGACGACGGCGGCCGCCTCGAGCTTGTAGGTGGCCCCGACGCTTGCCATGCGCGGCACGACGTGGAACTCCCACACGCCGGCCTTGGGGTTCGTGACTTGGATCTTGCCGCCCGCCGCGTACACGGCTTCGGCGTGGTCGGCGGCGCCCGGGGGCATCGCGTGCACGTCCAAGTCGGAGACGAGGCCGCTTGAGGTCAAGGTGGCCAGGAGCTCAAGCGCGCCTTCCGGGACCTTGAACTCGTGGAACGCCGCGGCCGAACCCACAACGGGCAGCGCCGCGCCCGAGAGTTGGCCCTCGAACGTCTCGCCGATCGTCTCTCGGACGATCGTGGGCTCCTTCGGGGCGCTTGCGGTTTCGACCGGGGTCTCTTCGGGACTGCCGATGCATCCGGCCAGGGCGGCCGCCATCAGGACCCCTGCGGTAAGGAACGTCAAGCCTCGCATGGCCGCGACACGGCGCTTCCCCGATAGGAAGGTTTCGGCGACTTGCTTTCACTTAGCCCGCAAGGGTGGCGCCTTTGGCGTCGATCGGGGGATCCAATTGGACCAACAAATCCGTGGGATAGTATGAAACCTGGCGCCCTTCGTGCCTTCGCCAAACCAGGCCCGCGTCCAGCAGCCGCTCGACGTGCCAATGGACCGTGCTTGGCGTAAGGCCCGTCGCCCGCGAGAGGTCCTTCTGCGCAAGCCCGGGCGCTCCGCGGATGGCCGAAAGCACGTGGGAGGCGCGCTCGTTGCGAAGCACGGCAAGCGGCTCGCGGAGGCCGTGATCGATCTCGCCTTGCGGAAAGAAACGACGGTGGCGCCCTTCGCGCAGGCTCGACACGAGGCGCTCGCGCTCGAGGACCGAGAGGTGGTAGACGATCGTTCCCCAGGCGAGCCCCGTGCGCCGCTTGAGCTCCGTCGCGTCCACGCCCGGGTCCCCGCGGACCTCCGACAGGAGCCGCTCGCGGTGCCGGTGCTCGACGACGTCCGGGCGCCGAAGACGCGTGTACAGCGGAACCACGGCGAACTTGAGGAGGCCAAACTTCGCCGCCGGCACGCCGGCCAGAAGCGCGGCGAGCCCGACGGCGCCCGCGCCGGCGGCCAGGGCCATGGGCGGATACTCCTGCCCGGGCCCGCCCGCGAGGCGCACGTACGTCACGTCTCCCTGCACGCTCACGGGCAGCGCGGCGTCGCTCTCGCGCGACTGCGGCCAGCCGCCCCACGCCTCGCCGCGGCCGTCGCCGGCGGACAGGAAGCCAAAGGCGCCGGAAAGCGTGAGATCCTCGCCGCGCAGCTGGCGGTCCGTCCCATCGACGCGAAGCGTGCCGCGGGCGCTGCCGAACCAGGCGGTCCCGGAAAGGTCGATCGGGGCCGCCCACGCGACGACCCCCGTGCGCGGCTGCGTCTCGCTTGCGGCGGCAAGCGTCGCCACGGCCTCGCGCGACTCCACGATCACCGTGCGCGTGACCTCCACGGTGCGCCGCGTGCCGCCCACCCGTCCCACGACGGGCACGTCGGTGCCGCCTTCCTCGACCGTCTCCTCCGACGATCCAGCCGCAAAGACGCGCTCGCCCTCCTCGCCCCGCACGCGAACGCCTGCCTCGGACACGTACAGCGAGAGCGCGCCCTCGACGCGACTTTCGAGGAACGGAACGAGCGGCAGGAACGGCGGGAAGGCGTCCATGCGGTAGGACGCCCACCGGCTTCCCGCCCCGTCGCCCCACGATGCGCCCGCCATCCACGGCTGGGCCTCGACGCTTGCGCGGGCGCGCGCGCCGCCGAGCACCGCCGAGGGCATCGGGCCCCCGTGGGCGCGCCCGTCCACCTCGCGGGGCGGGTCGCGATCGTCCGCGACGGAGAATCGCCAAGGTCCGTTCACGTTCTCCGCGCCAAGCACGAAGGGAATCGCGCCCGAGGCGCCGGCGAGAAGGACGGCCGAGGCGCGCGTGAAGGCGAAGGATTCGCGCTCCTCGCTCTCGTTGCCGGAGCGGTCCTGTCGCTGCGTGAGGACCGTGACGACGAGGGAATCCCCGGTCATGCGCAGCGTTCCCTCCGCGTCGGCGGCGTGCCAGACCGCCCCAAAGCCGCGATCGATCGAAAGCGAACCCCAGAGGGGAATGCGCGGCTCGGCCAGAAACGCGCCCTCGGCCGGGGCGGCCGACGCCGTGGCGGGGATCGTCAGGAGCGCAAGGAGCAGGATGGCGACGGCCGACCGGGAACTCAGGTCCTCACCGCCCCCCGGTCGGCTTCCCCCTTCAAATCCTCTTTGGAGGCGACCTCGAAACGTTCGGGGGATGGACTTACTGCGCATATGCGCAGGAAACGGTCAGGGCTTCTTGTCGCCCTGGGCGATGAAGATCTCCACCGCCGAGGGCTCGCCCGTCTTCGAGGAGATGCTCACGCAGCACTCCTTATTGCTCTCGATCTGCACGTTGTCGAGGTTCGCGTCGGCCATCCACTCGCGCACGTCGGGCTCCTTGAAGCCAAGCCAGCGGTCGGCCATCTCGTCGCGGAACCACTCGTGCGCGTGCTCGCGAAGGTCGGCGAGCACAAGCCGGCCGCCGGGCCGCAGCACTCTTGCCATCTCGTAGATGCCCGCGGCCGGGTACTCGAGGTGGTGGAGGAACATGTTGCTCACGACCGAATCGAAGGTCTTCTCGGGGAAGGGCAGGCGCGTGTTGGCGTCGGCCAGGCGAAGGCTCGGGGATCGCTTGCCCCACGCCTCGTCCTTCAGGCGCTCGAGCATCGAGTGGCTGAAGTCCACGCCGTAGACCTTCGTGAAGCGCTTGTCGTCGAGCGCCCGCAGCAGCAGGAAGCCCGTGCCGCAGCCCACGTCGAGGATCTTTCCGTCGATCGCGCGCCGGAGAACGTCCTCGGCCACGGCGTCGCTGTAGTAGGACCGCCGAAGCTCGTCCCACTCGAGCGCATGGGCCTCGAAGTATTCGCGCCCCGTGTTCACGTTGAGCTTGGGCTTTCCGTTGGGCACGGAGAATTCCGGACGGGAATAAGGCGGCCCTGTTCTTGAATCTAGTGCCCGGGACCCTATCCGATCTCTTTCTCGATCGTCCGGGCGAGCTCGACGTCCCGCTCGGTGATGCCTCCCTCGTCGTGCGTCCAGATGCGCAGCGTGACCTCGGTCCAGTGGATGCCGATGTCGGGGTGGTGGTTCATCTCCTCGGCGATCTCGGCCACGTCGTTCACGAACTCGATGCCATCGAGGAACTGGCTGCCGAACTTCCACTTCTTCTCGAGCGCGCCGTCGACGAGCTTCCAGCCGGGAAGCTCGGGCAGGCGCTTCTGCACTTCGGCCTCGGGGAGGACGGACATCGGGAAAGGAGACGGCGCGCGGGCGAATCACCCTTTCGGGCCACTCGCCGGCGGGGCTGCCCGCTAGAACGGGCTGCTTGTCCCCCGCACGCCGGGCGCCTGGCGGCGCACGACGTCGAGGACGAGCACGTCGTCGCCTTCGGCCCGGTAGACGACCTCGAGGTCGCGAAGGACCGCGCTCACGGGGCCGTCGGGCTCGATCTGGCGCTTGGGGCCCTGCGCGATCACGCGCTCGAGGTCCCCGAGAGTGACGGAGAGCGCGGGAAGCTTGTCCTGCGCCTTGGGCGTGACGAAGACGTGCACAGGGGCCCCTCAGTAGACGCGCAGGTCGTCCAGGACCTTCGCGATGTCCGCTGTGGGGCGCCCGGTGCCGTCCATGTACGACGCGAGTGCGGGCGGCTTCTCGAGGTACCCGGGCACGCGGGCGTCGATGCGCTCCTCGTACGTGGGCAGGTCGACCTTGTAGAAGACGCCGATGGGCGTGCGTTCGCCCCATTCCTGGGCCTTCTGGAACGCCTGGATCTTCTTCTGGACGATCTCGTCCTCGCTCGTGGGGTCGCGGACCTCTCCCTGGTAGCCGGAGTCCTCGAGCTTGTACACGCGCGCCTGGTTGCCCTTGTCCGCGCCGCTCCAGTACTCCTTCGTGTGGATGTTGTTGTACGTGGGGCACGGCTGGAGGATGTCGAGGAGCGCCATGCCGCGGTGGGCGATGGCCTGCTTCATGAGCTCCTTCAGGTGCTTGATGTCGTAGGCGTAGCCGCGGCCGATCCACGTGTAGCCGGCCGAGAGCGCAAGCGCCAGCGGGTTCACGCCGTCGTTGATGTTGGGCGAGGAGAGGCTTTTCGTCTTCATGCCCTGCTTGAGCGTGGGCGAGGCCTGGCCCTTCGTGAGGCCGTAGACGCCGTTGTTGTAGACGATGTAGGCCATGTCGAGGTTGCGCCGTCCGGCGGCCACGAAGTGGCCCGCGCCGATGCCGTACCCGTCCCCGTCGCCGCCGACCACGACGATCTCGAGCTCGGGGTTTGCGATCTTCGCGCCCGTGGCAAAGCCGAGCACGCGGCCGTGCAGCGTGTGGACGCCGTACGTGCGCACGTAGTGGGGCGTCTTGCCCGAGCAGCCGATGCCGGAGAAGACGGCCGTGCGGTGCGGGGCAAGCTGCAGGTCCGAGAGCGCCATCTGGACGGCGTTTAGGATGCCAAAGTCGCCGCAGCCGGGGCACCAGTCGTTGTGCACGTCCTCTTTGTAGTCCTTGAGCGCAAGCTTGGCCGTGGCCGCGCCCGCTCCCTTCGTCGCCGTCTCAGACGCCATGCCGCAGCACCACCTTCGAGATCTTCTGGTTGACCGCCTTTGTGACGCCGTCCACGATCTCGTCCTCCGTGATCGGGCGGCCGTTGTACTTGCTGAGGAACGATTCGCACGCGATGCCGGTCTGCTCCCGGACGACGTTCTTCAGCTGCCCGGAGAAGTTCATCTCGACGCACACGCGATGGCGCGCGCCCGAGAGAAGCTCCGTCACCTCCTTCACGGGGAAGGGCGAGAGCACCTTCACGTGCACGAAGTTCACCCGCAGGCCCTGCTGGGCGAGCCGGTCCATGGCGTCGAGGATGACGCCCTTCATGCTGCCCCAGCTCACGATCGTGACGTCGGCGCGCTCGGGCCCGTAGAGCCGGACCTTCTTGTCGCGCGGAGTGTCCTTCTCGAACGTGTCGAGCTTGCGGAAGCGCTTCTCCATCATGGCGTCGCGGACGACGGGGTCCTCGGTGATGTGGCCAAGCGCCGTGTGCTCGTCGCCCGTGTGCCAGTGGATGCCGGCCTCCTGGCCGAGCACCGGGCGGGGCGAGATGCCGTCCTCGCTGTTGGCAAAGCGCGCAAAGCGCCCGTCGCCGTTGCGGTTGCGCTCCTTCACCTGCGCGTCGGTGAGCGTCTTGCCGCGGTCGATGCGCACGTTTGTCGTGTCAAACGGCGCGATCGTCTGGCTGTTGTTCGCGAGGTTCTTGTCCGAGAGCACGATGACCGGGAGCTGGTAGCGCTCGGCCCAGTTGAACGCGTCGACCGTGTCGTAGAAGCTCTCCTCGATGTCGCCGGGCGCGATCACGATGCGCGGGAAGTCGCTGTGGCCAGCGCCGATTGCAAACCGCAGGTCGCCCTGCTCGGTGCGCGTGGGAAGTCCCGTGCTCGGTCCCGAGCGCTGGTAGTTCACGATGACAAGCGGGACCTCGTTGATGCCGGCCCAGCCCGTGCCCTCGGCCATGAGGCAGAAGCCGGGTCCGGAGGTGGAGGTGCTCGTGCGCGCGCCCGTGAGCGCGGCGCCGACGGCGCTTGTCACGGCGGCGATCTCGTCCTCGTGCTGCACGACGACGACGCCCGACTCGGGGTGGGACTCGAGGAACTCGCTCTCGTCGGAGGCCGGCGTGATGGGGTAGTAGGTCTGGAAGCGGCAGCCCACGACGATCTTGGCCATGCCAACGGCCTGCGTGCCCTGCAGGAAGATGCGCTTGCCCGCGGGCTTGTTGGCGCCGGTGAGGCGGCGCAGGTCGTACTGGAAGGCGTCGGCGTAGCGCGCGGCGAAGTCGTAGCCCTTGCGCGCGGCGTTCTTGTTCATGGGGACGATCTTGGGCTTTCCCGCAAAGAACGTCTCGATCGACGATTCGAGATCGGCAAACGGGTAGTGCAGCATGCCCATCGACGCGCCCACGGCGATCGTGTTCTTCGTGATGAACAGGCGCGAGACGTCCTTCTCGCCGATCTCCTTGGCAAGCTCGTTGATGATCTCGCCGTAGGGAACGGGCACGAGGAGCGCGCCCTTTGCCTTCGCGTCCTGCAGGAGCGCGTCCACGTCGTCGCCCAGGCCCTTCTTTGCAAGATACGCGAGCACGTCCTGCTTGACGCGGTCGTCGAGGGTGGGGATGCGCTCGATCTTGCCCTGCACGCCCGTCACGAGCGCGGGGTCGTAGATGATCGCGCCGCCGGGGACGACCGCGTTCGCGAAGACGTGGCGCACGATGGTCTCGTTCTCGTAGGTGGCAAGCAGGTGGACGGCGTCGACGGGGCTGCGGATGAATTTCTCATCGACGCGGATCTGGAAGTACGAGTGCTCGCCCTTGATGTTCGAATAGTACTCGCGACGACCGAAGATGTACAGGCCCGCGTTGGCGCAGGCCGTGGCGAACAGTCGCGCGCTGGAGTCGACGCCCGAGCCTTGCGGGCCGCCGACCATCCAGGAGAGCCGATTGACTTGATTTGCCATGTGCCGCACGTTCCCTCGGAGGTTAGGCCGAACCGGGGGAACTATGAGATAAGACTGTCTGTAAGTATTCCTATCATACTGTATTTACGGTCGATCGGCCGGGTACGGCGCGTACGGCTCGCCCGACGAGCCCTCGCCTTGCGGCGTGCCGCCGGGCGGGTCGGCGCCGGGCGGGTGCTGCCCGGGCGGCGTGTCGTCGACGCCCGGCTCCGTCGTTTCGTTGGCCGGAGGATCGGCTCCGCCGGCGGGGTCCCGAAGGTCGGGCGGATCCTGCGGCTGCCCGACGCAGCCTGCAAGGAGCGTCGCGCTGATCGCGATTGCGCAAAGCAACAATCTCATGGATTTTCCTCCGCAAGGTCACGCCGGCCCGGTGGCGGCGGCTCCAGGGGCGCCGGCGTGTCGTCGGGGTCCGGCGGCCCCGTCGGGCCCGTCGGCGTTCCCCCCGCTCCTCCCGGATATCCTCCAGGGGGAGGTTCGGTGCGGTTCCGGTCGTCGGGCGAAGGATCCGAAGGCCCGCCCTGCGGCTCGCCCAAGCATCCCGCAAGCGTGGCCGCGGCGATCATCGCCGCGATCGTCGTGAGCTTCATGCCGCTCCCTTAGGGCGTGGAGCCGTCGGGCTCGGGCATGGGGCCGGGTCCAAGGTCGCCGCCGGGCGTGCCCGTGTCGCCGTCCGTGGGCGTTTGGTCGGTTTCGTTGCCGTCGACCGTGTCGTTTGTGGTGGGCGGCGGGGGCGGAGGCGGTCCCTCGGGCTGGCCCAGGCACCCCGCCAGCGCAGCGACGGCCAGAAGCGAGCCGATACCGAGAATCCAGGGTTTTGCGATCATCCCATGCCCGTCTTGCGGCAGGGTAGAAAACGCCGCTGGGACGGGACGCGGGACGTCCCGTGGAGGGGGGACGCGGCGAAAGCGTTTTCCGGTGGCGGCGGACATCCCTCGGCGTGCGATCCTCCTCCGCGACGGCGCCGCTTCTGGTCCTGCTCCTTCTCGCGGGATGCCTTGCGCCGGGACCCTCCGGCGACGCGCCCCGCGCGGGCGCGCAGCCGCCCGCCTACGCGCCCGACTGCTCCATCGCCACGGCCGGGTGGGCGCAAGGGTGCGCGGCTCGCGCCTCCTCGACCGCTGGAAGCAAGACCGAGCTTTGGGCCGCCGTCAACCCGACGGACCCTCGCAACGTCGTGCTGGGCGCAAAGGACCTGAACCCCGACTCGACGCCAAACTGCGTCTGGAACGGCTTGTTCGTGACCAAGGACGGCGGGCGCACGTGGCGCGACGTCGTCATCGGCGGACGGTACGCCGACCGGGGGCCCACGAGCCCCTTCTTCGGCTACGCGTGCAACACGGACCCCATGTTCGCCTTCGCGCCCGACGGCACGCTGTTCTTCAACGTCGAGCTCTACGAGTTCGGCGGGGAGGCCACGCGCGAGACGCCGGGCACGCGGGAGTTCACGAACCGCTCGCAGCTTGGCTCGAAGCTTCTGCTCGCCGCCAGCTTCGACGGCGGCCTCACGTGGCCGCGCCTGGCGCTGCAGGACGTCGGCGACGGGCCGATCGTCTTCCACGACTACAGCCGCATGGCCGTGAGCCCCGTCACGGGGACCGTCTTCACCTTCATCAACACCTTCACGGACGCCGGCGCGTTCGGAAGCGTGCTTGCCAGCCGAGACGGCGCGCGCACCGTCGCCCCGCCGGTGAAGGTGACCCCGCGCGAGGACCCCGGCAGCGCCTTCTCCACGGGCGTCGCGGTCGCCCCCTCCGGCCGCGTCGTCGTCGCGCAGACGGCCGGCTTCTCGCCCATCGCGTCCGGCAATCCCGGAATCCTGTACGTCGCCCACAGCGACGACGACGGCCGCTCCTTCACGAACCCGCGGGAGGTCCTGCGCTACAGCGCCATGGACCCGCGCCTGGCAAACGTCCAGTTCCGCGCGGGCACGTTCGTGCAGATCGCCTACGACCTTTCGTCCGGGCCGCACGCCGGGCGCCTGTACGCCGCGTGGGCCGACGCTGCGGGGCCGGCGGCTCGCATCGTCGTGGCCTCCTCGGACGACGACGGCCTCACGTGGAGCGCGCCCGTCCCCGTCAAGAACGGCACCCGCGCGCACGACCAGTTCCACCCGAGCCTCGTCGTGGACGACCGGGGCGACGTCCACGTGGCCTTCTTCGACCGCGAGTTCGACCCGCAAAACAAGCTCCTCGACGTCACGCACGCGTGGTCGCAGGACGGCGGCGCCACGTGGAGCCACCACCGGCTCACGACGCGCTCCTTCGACGGCGACCTTGGGGTTCACCAGGACGGCTTCCCGTTCATCGGCGACTACCTCGGCCTTGCCGCCGCGGGGGACGACGTTTGGATCGGCTACCCGGACACGACAAGCGGCGAGGCCGTCGCGGCCGCCATCCGAGTCGTCCGCTCGTAACCAAAGGGTTTTCCGCGCCAAGCCGCATCGCCGCGCGTGGACGCCGCCGCCAAGAAGCTCCTGCTCCGCAAGATCCCCTTCGGGCTCTACGTCTGCGGCGCGCGCCAGGGCGACCGCGTGCACGCCTTCCTGCTGTCGTGGTTCACGCAGGCGAGCTTCGACCCGCCGCTCGTGGCGCTTGGCGTCAAGCGCGACGGCCGCGCCCACGACATGCTCCTTTCCGATCGCGCGTTCGTCGTGAACTTCCTCGGAAGCGACCAGAAGCAGCTTGCCGTCGACTTCCTCAAGACGGCCGTCGCCTCCGGCGGCACGATCTCGGGCCACCCGTGGACGCCCGGCAAGAACGGCGCGCCCGTCCTCGACGAGGTCCCCGGCTACCTGGAGGGCCGCATCCTCCACCATTTCGAGCACGGCGACCACACCGTCATGATCGGCGAAGTCACGGAAGCCGCCGTTCGCCGAGGATTCGACCTTCTCACGGGGGAGCAAACCGGCTGGAAGTACGGCGGTTGACCCGCGGAAGCGCGGCGTTGCGCCGTTTGGGCCGGAAGATTCATCTAGGCGCGGCCACCGTCCCCGCCTCCGTGGATTCTTCCATCACCGCGGCCAAGCTTGGCGTCAAGAAGGGGATGAAGGTCTGGCTGCAAGGCGAGACGAAGGAGTTTCGCGCGCATCTTGCGGCCAAGCTTCCTGAAGGCGCCCTTCTCGTCCACCAGCCGCGGGCCAACGTCATCGTCCATTGGATCCAGCCCCTCGAGATGGTGGAGCTCCTCTTCCCGAAGCTTGCCGAGCAGGTCGCCGAGGACGGCGCCGTGTGGGTCGTGATCCCCAACGAGTCGGAGCGAGAGCGGCGCGGCATGCCCTTCTTCGACGACGAGGTCGCCGCGGCGGCGCAGACCGTCGGCTGGCAGCCCACGAAGACGATCGACTTCAGCGAGAAGGACGTGGGCGTCCGGTTCGCGGCCAAGCTCGAGAAGCCCGAGAAGCCGGCCAAGGCCGAGCCCTCCGCGAAAGCGCGCGGCGGCGCCAAGCCGAAGGCCTCGAAGAAAAAGGCCGCCAAGGCGCGCGCCGAGTAGCGCCGTCGCGTGCGTCCGGGGCGCTCCAGATTTTTACTGCGCACGTGCGCAGTAATTCTCCTAGCGGTCCACGACCACGAACTCGCGCGCCGGCCGGCGCCGGCCCGCGCGGGCCCCGTAGAACCCGTAGATCATGAGGCCCACGCCGCACCACGCCACGAACCGGATCCACGTCACGGTCGGAAGCGCGAGCATGAGGCCGCCCAGCACGAGGATGCCCACCACCGGCACGGCGATGCCGCCGGGGATGCGGAACGGCCGGCGCGCAAGCGGAGCGCGGTAGCGCAGCACGATCACGCCTGCGCACACGATCACGAACGCAAACAGCGTGCCGATGTTCGTGAGCTCGGCCGCCGAGTGGATGGGCGTGAAGCCGGCAAAGAGCGCCACGAGGACGCTGCCGGCGATCGTGGTGACGTAGGGCACGCGCGTCACCGAGTGGACCTTCGTGACGCGCTCGGGCAGGAGGCCGTCGCGCCCCATGGAGAAGAAGATGCGCGGCATGCCGAACTGGAAGACAAGGAGCACGCTTGTGATGCCGATGATGCCGCCCATGGCGATCACGAGGCTCATCCACGGCTCGCCCCGCAGCGCAAAGGCGTGCGCCACGGCCGCGCCGTGGTCAGCGATGGGCTCCCAGCCGACAAGGCCGATCGTGACGAGCGCCACGAGGAGGTAGAGCGCCGTGCAGATGCCAAGGCTCGCGAGGATGCCGATGGGCACGTCTCGGGACGGGTTCTTCGTCTCCTCGGCGGCCGTCGAGACGGCGTCGAATCCGATGAAGGCGAAGAAGATGAGGGCCGCGCCGGCCACGGCCCCGAAGGCGCCAAAGGGCAGGAACGGGTCGAAGTTCTCGGGGTTCACGAGGAAGGCGCCCAGCGTGATGGCGGCGAGAAGCACGAACACCTTCACGCCGACGAAAAGGAGCGTCGCGCGCGCCGACTCCTTGGCGCCCCGCAGGAGGATGAACATGACCGCGAGCACGATGAGCATCGCCGGCAGGTTGAACACGCCCTCGGGCGGCGGATGGAGGAACTGGTGCGGGATGTCCGAGCCAAAGGCGTGCAGGATCTCGTCGAGGTGCGCGCTCCAAGCGACCGCGACGGCGATGTTGCCGACGGCGTACTCGAGCACGAGGTTCCATCCGACCATCCACGCGACGATCTCGCCGAGCGACGCGTACGTGTACGTGTAAGCGCTTCCCGCCACGGGCACCATGCTCGAGAATTCGGCGTAGCACAGCGCGGCGAGCGCGCACGCGAAGCCGGCGATGACAAACGACAGCGAGACGCCGGGGCCCGCGCGGCCGGCGGCCACGCCCACGAGCGCGAAGATGCCCGCGCCGATGATGGCGCCAAGGCCAAGGATCGTGAGGTCGAAGGCGGAGAGCGTCTTCGAGAGGCCGCTCTTGCGCGCGTCGTCGGCGAACTCCTCCACGCTCTTTGTGCGGAACCAGCGGGCGCGCGCTTGCCCCCACGTTTCCCGCTCCGGCGGCGGGTCCATGCGCAGAACGGTCCGGGTCGTCAAGGACGTGGGCGGGTCCCGCTCCATGCCGGGCCGAATCCGGGCGCGCGCGATAACATTTGCGGTAAACGCACCGAGCCTGGCGTCGCCACGCCGCCTGGCCGCCAAGCGGCACGTTTTTGGCGTCGATCCCGCATCCGCGCGCGCATGCTCCGGCTCTGCACGCGGTGGTTTGGCGTCCTCCTGCTCGACGCCGGCGGCCGCGCGGTCGACGAGCGGCTGTTCCCCAAGGACGCAGGCGCCATCGCCGCGCGCATGGCCCGCGTGCAGCGCGGCGAGCTCCTGGAGGAGGAACGGGAGCTTGGCGCGCGCGCGGGCGGCGCTGTGGCCGTAAGCGACGCCCGGCTGCTCGCCGTGCCGGGCGCGACGCCCCTTGCGGCCCCGATCGTGGTCGAGGGCGCTTCGCGCGGCTTCGACGACGCGCTCTACCGGGAGGCCATGCTGCGCCTGGCCCGCGACCGCGCGCGCGAGGCGCTTGCGGGCCGCGACCGTCACCTCGTGCAGGCCGTCGCGACGCTCGACGACCTGGCCGACGTGGCAAACGCGCTCGCCGAGCGGCTGCGCGAATGGTACGGCCTCCACTTCCCGGAGCTTGCCGACCGCGTGGAGCGCCACGAGGAGTTCGCCGCGCTCGTCTCCGCGCACGTCACGCGGGAGGCCATCGCGAAGGCCGATCCCCGGTGGGCCCCCCTCCTTCCCGACTCGATCGGCGCGGCCCTGGGCGAGCGCGAGGCGCAGGCCGCGCGCGACCTCGCGCGCGCCCTCTCGACCCTCTACGACACGCGCGGCCGCATCGAGCGCTACCTCGAAGCCGCGATGCCCGAGATGGCGCCCAACCTCTCGGCCTTGGCCGGCGCGGCGCTTGGCGCGCGCCTCATCGCGCTTGCCGGGGGACTGTCGCAGCTGGCCAGCATGAGCGGCGGCACGATCCAGATCTTGGGCGCGGAGAAGGCGATCTTCCGCCACCTGCGCGAGGGCAAGGCGCCCCCCAAGCACGGCGCCATCTTCGTGCACCCGCTCGTGCACCGGGCGCCGCGGCACCAGCGCGGCGCGATGGCGCGCGCGCTCTCGAACAAGATCGCCGTGGCGGCCCGCGCCGATGCCTTCACGGGCGCCGACGTGCGCTCCGATCTTGCGGCGGCGCTCGACAAGCGCGTCGCGGAGGTCCGGCGCACGCGCGCCTCGCCGACGCGACGGCCGCCGCGGCGGGGTCCCCCTCGCACGGGAGGCCGCTGACGTGGGCCGGCTGCGCGAGCCGCGCGCCTCGGCGGGCAAAGGACGATCGCACGAGCGGTTCCCCGGCGTGGTGGAGCTCGACGACCGTCGCGTGGCCACGCGAAACCTCGCGCCGGGCTCGCGGGTGTACGGCGAGACCGTGCTCGGGGTGGGGGAGGACGAGCTGCGCGTGTGGGATCCCCGCCGCAGCAAGCTTGCGGCCGCGATCCTGAAGGGCGTGCGGACCTTCCCGCTGGGTCCCCGCACGAACGTGCTCTACCTCGGGGCGGCCAACGGCACGACGGCAAGCCACGTGTCCGACGTGTGCCGGCAGGCGGCCGTCTGGTGCGTCGAGTTCTCGCCGCGCGCCTTCCGCGATCTCCTCAACGTGTGCTACAAGCGGCCGAACATGGTCCCGATCCTCGCCGACGTCGCGCGCCCGGAAACGTACGCCGCCCTCGTGGGGCGCGTGGACACGCTCTACATGGACGTGGCGCAGCGCGACCAGGCGGGCCTCTTCCTGCGCAACGTGCGGGCGTTTGCGCCCGCGCACGCGATGCTTGCCGTGAAATCGCGGTCCATCGACGTCGCGCGCGAGCCCGCCGAGGTGTTCAAGGAGGTCCGCGCGCGGCTGCAGCAGGAGGTCGACGTGCTGGAGATCGTGCGGCTGGAGCCGTTCGAGGAGGACCACGCGATGGCGATCGTGCGGAGGCGCTGACGTTGGCGCGCGTCGTGGTGACCGGAGGCGCCGGCTTCGTCGGCTCCGCCTTGTGCGAGTCGCTCCTGCGCGACGGCCACGAGGTCGTCTGCTTCGACCTCTTCGTCCACGGCGACGCTCGCATCCGGCCCCTCCGGGGAAGCCCGGCGTTCCACGTGCAACCCGGCGACGTAAGGCGCCCCGGCGAGGTCCTGGCGGCCCTGCGCGGCGCCGAGGGCGTCTTCCACCTGGCCGCCGACCCGGAGGTCCGCACGGCCGCCGACGACGCCGTCGGGCACGTGACGGCAAACGCCGTCGCCACGCTCTACGTGGCGGAGGCGGCGCGCACGCACGACCTCGACGAGATCGCGTTTGCAAGCAGCAGCACGGTCTACGGCGAGGCGGCGACGATCCCCACGCCCGAGACCGCCCCCCTTGCGCCCATCGGGCTCTATGGGGCCGGCAAGATGGCCTCCGAGGCCATCCTCGGCGGGTACTGCCACGCGTACGGCCTCCGCGGCGCCTCGTTCCGCTTCGCAAACGTCGTCGGGCCGGGCCTCTCCCACGGCGTGATCTACGATTTCGTCGCGAAGCTGCGCGCGAACCCCGCCGAGCTTGAGGTCCTTGGCGACGGAACCCAGCGCAAGTCCTACGTCGACCTGCACGACTGCGTGGCGGCGAGGCCCGCGCGCATGCCCGCCACGCGCGGCTACGAAGCGTGGAACCTCGGCACGGACGACTGGACGACGGTGCGGGACATCGCGGAGATCGTTTGCGCCGAGATGGGGGCCAAGGACGCGGTCCTGCGCTACGCCGGAGGGCCCGACGGGCGCGGCTGGAAGGGGGACGTGAAGACCATGCGGCTGGATTCCTCGAAGCTCCAGGCGACGGGGTGGCGCGCGACGAAAACGAGCCGGCAGGCCGTCGAGAACGCCGCCCGGAGCCTCGTGGCCTCCCTTCGGCGGTGACGATGCCGCCCGCGCGCGCGGCGGACCGGGAGCCGCGCTACTTCCCCCGCCCGGGCCTTTCGCCGGGCGTGGCCATGCTCGTCGCGGCCGGCCTCCTGCGTCCCCGCGACCGCATCCTGGAGGTCGGCTGCGGCACCGGAAGCGACGCGCTCGCGCTTGCCTGCATCGGGTTCCGCCGGGTCGCGGGCATCGACATTTCCCGTCGGTCGATCGCGCAAGCCCGCGCGCGGGCCCGTCGCGCCAAGGTCGACGTTCGCTTCGAGATCGGGGACGCCACGAGACTGCAGGCCTTCCCGCCGGCCTCCTTCGACGCCGTCGTCGACACGCTCATGAGCAACAACCTGCGAGAGGCAGGTCTCCGCCGGTACGCGGGCGAGGCCGCGCGCGTGCTGCGCCCCGAGGGCCTCCTCGTGATGCAGACGAAGGTCTTGGCCCGCGGACAACCACCGCGTCTGCCCGTCGCCTTCCGCCGCCGATTCTCCTTTGGGCCGGCGGTCCGCACGACGCTACCGCAGCACCCGATCGGCTCGCGCTGGGTGGACGTGGCTGCGTACGTGGGACGGCGGAAAACGGCACGGTAGTCTTCAGGAGGAACACGGGCTCCCCTCCTCATCTGGGTCCGTAGGGTCCTCGTGGAATGCTCGCCTTTGGCTCGCATTCCCCCGGACCGGTCGCGGCTGCGGCCGCTCCCGGTGGCCTGGCATCCTTGGCGCGCTTTTGGTAGCCTTCAAGAGGGAACACGGGCTCCCCTCCTCGTCTGGGTCCGTAGGGTAGCCTGGTATCCTTCGGGCTTTGGGAGCCTGCGACTTCGGTTCAAATCCGGACGGACCCATGGCGGCGGCCGCTGCGATCGCCTGCCGCGCGCTCCTCGGTGCCCGCCGCGTCCTCCGGGAATTCCGGCAGGAGGCTTGTGGCCGCGGCGGCGAGGAACTCGCGCTGGTTGCGCCCCACGTTGTGCAGGTAGACGGCGGAGAAGCCCATCTGCCGCCAGCGCCCGATTCGCTGCGCGAGCGCGCCCAGATCGTCCGTGATCTCCACGAGCCCGTCGAGGTCCGACGCCCGCACGTTTGCGGTGGCCGCCTCGACGGCTTCGGGCGTGTCGAGGTCCCACAGGAGATCCGAATCGAGAGCGCTCATCGCCCACTCGTGCAGCGCCGCGCGTTCGGCCTCCCGCCGATCGGGGGCCCACGAGACTTGCGCCTGCAGGAGGAGGGGCTTTCCTTCCCCGCCGTTTGCGCGGTACGCCGCCACGACGGCACGAAGGTCGTCCTCCGGTTGGCTTGCCGTGATGAGCCCATCGGTCCAAGGCGCAAGGAAGGACGCGGTGGCGGGGCTCACGGCCGCGCCGTACAACGGCGGCGGGCGCGGCGGTAGCGAGTACACACGCGCGCGGTCCACCACGATTCGGCCGCGGAGCGAAACCGTTTCGCCGCCAAGGAGCGCGCGGATTGCAAGCGTCGATTCGCGCAGGCGAGCGTTGCGCTCCGGCTTGGGGGGCCAGGGCTGCCCCGTCACGTGCTCGTTCAGCGCCTCGCCGCTGCCAAGGGCGACCCAGAAGCGACCGGGATACATCTGCGAGAGCGTCGCGGCCGCCTGGGCCACGATGCTGGGATGGTACCGTTGGCCGGGCGCGCTCACGGTGCCAAACGTGAGAGACGTCGCCTCGAGCGCGGCCCCGAGCCACGACCACGCAAAGCCGCTGTGCCCTTGCGCGCGCGTCCACGGCGCGAGGTGGTCCGAGCACATGGCGTGCCGGAACCCGGCGGCCTGCGCGGCGCGCGCGTTCTCCAGAAGCTCGCGCGGCGCGTACTGCTCGTGCGATGCGTGGTAGCCGAGCCGGAAGGCGGCGGGCGTCCCCGATCAGCCCCTGCGGAAGCTCGCCACGGCCTCCTCGAGCACGCGCGATTCGGCCTTGGCGCCCTCGACGAGGTCGCAACGCTTGGCTTCCTCGCGGCCGCGGCGGCCAAGCCTCGCGGCCTCGTCAGGGTTTGCAAAGACGTGCAGCAGGTGCGTCGCGAGGCCCTCCACGTCGTCCGGGTCGTAGACGTACCCGTTCACGCCCTGGATCACAAGCTCGGACACGCCGGCGCCGCGGGAGACGATGGCGGGTCGGTCGCGCAGCCACCCCTCGACGGCTGTGAGCGCAAAGCCCTCGATGGCGCTTGGCTGCACGACGACGTCGGCGCGCTCCCACGCCGCGTCGAGGAGCTCGGGTGGAAGGTATCCCGTGAAGCGGACGGCGTCGGCCACGCCAAGCTCGCGGGCGTCCTGCTCAAGCTTGGCGCGCCAGCGCGAGCCTTTGTCCACGCCCAGCCCCGCGCGTTTGCTCGACGTGAAGCTGCCGTTGCCCACGAGCACAAGGCGGGCCTCCGGCATCTTTCGGTGCGCGGCGGCGAAGGCGCGGATGAGCCGGTCTTGGCCCTTGATGGGGTCCATGCGCGAGACGCACAGGGCCACGGGCGCGTCGTCGGGGATGCGAAGGCGGAAGGCGAGCTCGTCGCGAGCCGCCGGGCTTGCGGGCTTGGCCGTCTCGGGGTCGAGGTAGGGGTACACTTGGCGCGCGATGCCGCGGTAGCCGCTCTGGACGAGCCCCTCGAGGTCGCGCCGGCAGCTCACGATCACCGCGTCGAAGCCTTCCACCGCGCGGACGACGAAGTTGCGGAAGTAGCGGCTCCACCGGTGGGGCTCGAACGGGATGTGCCAGCGGAGGACGGCCGGTCCCGAGAGGCCGATCATGCCGCCCGTCTGCAGGAGCTGGAAGTCGTGGACGAAGGCCACGTCGCAGTCGGGCAGCATCTCCAGGATCTCGCGGGACGTGCGCCAGTTGTAGGCGGTAAAGCCGGCGAACTCGGTGGGCGTGATGGGCGCGCGCGGCATGCGGTGGATCTCCGCCCACATCTTCTCCTTGCACGCGGCGTAGGCGGCAAGCGTCGGAGTCTCCAGGGTCACGGAGCGGATGGGGGTTCCGTCGAGGAGGAACTCGCGGGGCGCCGTGGGATTGAGCGCCACCCACCCCGAGGCGCGCCAGAGCTTGCGCCCCTGCGCGGTCGCGAGGAGCTGGCGCAGCATCACCGGAACGCCCCCGCTTGTCCACTCGAAGTCCTCGCCCTCGACGAGATCGTGGATCGAGAAGGGCTCGGTGAGGTCGGGGTAGCGTTCGACGAGCTCGGGCGCCGCCGCGCGGAACCGGACGGGCGGCGTTTGGGACGCGAGGCAGACGCGGAGGTCCATTGCCACCGCATGTCCGCCTGCGCCGACAAAAGCTTCGCGCCTAGTCAAGCGTGAGTCGGTCGTTCCGCCGGTTCTCGTCCACGAGGATCGCGACGAGCTCCGCCACGGCTGCGCCCCAGGAGGAGCGAAGCTCCAGGTCGGCCGCCTCGCGAGCCTCGCGCGTGCCGTGGGCCGGCGCGGCGCCAAGGCCCGCCACGCGGAACATGGCCACGTCGTTCTCGCCGTCGCCGATGGCCGCGCACGCGAGGGGACCGACCCCAAGCCCGGCCAGGGCGAGGAGAAGCCCCGTGCCCTTGTCGACGCCGCGCGGCAGCAGCATGCAGGAGTTCACG
>DATLFM010000030.1 GCA_035541015.1 Candidatus Thermoplasmatota archaeon | reverse complement strand
GCCTTCTTGGGAGGGTACGCCATCGCCTTCTCGGCGGTCGGGGCGCTCCTGTTCGACCGCATCGTGGAGGGATGGACGTGAACCTGGATCGGCTGCGCGTGCCGCTGCTTGCCGCCGCCTCGGTTGGGCTTGTCGTTCTCGTCGTGCTGGCCCTCGTCGTCGCGCCGACGGCGGCACGGTTCTCCGCCCCGCTCACCCAGCGCATCTTCTACTTCCACGTGCCCGCCGCGGCCGCAGGCTACCTCGCCTTCGCGGTCACGCTTGCCGCCTCCGTGGAGTACCTGCGCCGGGGGGGCGAGCGCTCCGACCGGTGGGCGGCCGCGAGCGCGGAGGTCGGCGTCGTCCTCACGTCGATCGCGCTGTTCACGGGCGCCGTGTGGAGCCGCGTCGAGTTCTTCAGCGTCTCGCTCTCCGGCGGCGACGACTTCGCCTTCCGTCTCCTGGGCGACGCGAAGTTCGTCACGACGGGCGCGCTGTGGCTCACCTTCCTTGGGTACCTCGCGCTGCGCCGCAGCGTCGACGACCCCGACCGGCGCGCGCGTCTTTCCGCCGTGTTTGGCGTCCTCGGGTTCGTGGGCGTGCCCCTGTCGTACCTTGCCTCGCGTTTCTCCCCGCACCCCGACTTCCTGCAGCAAGGTTCGGGCCTGTCGCCGGGCATGGGGGCCATCCTGGGCGTCGGCATGCTCGTCTTCGTGGTCGTGTACGCCGCGCTCGTCGTCGAGCGGTTCGCGGTGGGCGAGCGCATCGAATCGCTGCGGCAGGAACGCGCGCGGCAGTTGGCCGTGGCGGAGGAGCTTCCATGACGGTGGGAGAAGACCTGACGGCGTTTGCGGTCTCGTTTGCGGTCGTCTGGGCGGGCCTTGGGATCTATGCCCTGCGGCTTTGGCGCTTGCGCCGGGAGGCGAGTCGGCTTGAGCGCGCTCTCCACCGAAAAACTATTTGAACGCAAGCGACATGGCGGCGCGCCATGAGGCGCCGCGCGAAGGTCCTGCTGCTCGTGGGCTTGGCCGCCGCAGGCGGCGTCGTCGCCTTCGCCGGCGCCATCCCCGAAGGCTTCCAGACCGTGTCCGCGATCGTCTCGGATCCGCCGTCGTACGTCGGCCGGGAGGTCCACATCAAGGCGATCGTCGCCGCCGTTCCCTTCGAAACGGGCCCGCACGGCGCCACGTTCTCCATCACGGACGAGATCTCCACGCTTCGCGTCCGCTGGCCCGGGTCCCTGCCGGACGCCTTCGAAGCCGGTCGCACCGTGGTCGTAGCGGGCGTGCTTGTCGAAGAGGACGGCTCGCCCGTCCTTCACGCCCACGACATCCAGGGCGGGTGCGCGTCCCGCTACGAGCCCACCGTGGAGTGAGGTCCGTTGAACGTCGACCCCGGCCGGGCGGGGAGGTTGGGAGGCGCCGTCGGCCGCCTTTGCGCCGCGGCGGCGCGCCGCCGCCGCAGCGTGCTCGTTTGGGCCCTTTTGCTGACGATCGTGCTGGGGGCCGGCCTTCCGCGCATCGAGCTTCGAAGCGCCGACTACGACCTCATGCCCACCTGGCACCCAAGCTACAAGGCAAACGAGTTCGCGCTCGAGCGCATCCCGGGCTTCCGCTCCATCGAGACCGTGTACCTCGAGCTTTCGCCCGAGTACCGACGCAACGCCTGCAGCCGCTCGTTCGATGCCGACCCCTGGTGCATCACGGACGAGCCCGTCATCCGCGCGCTTGAGGAGGCAAACCAGTTCCTCGTGCGCGGGACCAACGCGAAGCTCGGCAAGAACGTCCTCAAGTACGAATACGGGCTGCCGTACCTCGTCAAGCTCGTCAACTACAGCGTCGCCATCCATCCTGTGACCGGCGCAAAGACGCCCACCGCCTTCGCGCTTCCGCCGGATTCGCACACGTTCCAATCGTACTGGGCGGCGCTGTACGAGGGCGCGCGTCCGGCCATCGAAGGCATCCTCACGCCCGACGGCCACGCGACGATCCTCGTCTTCATGTACGACCTGCCGACGACGCGCGCCGGACCCGAGGAGGTCCTGCCGGCGTCGCAGGCGTTCCTTGCGACCGTCCTCGAGTATCGCGAGTTCCTGCGGGAGGGCAAGAGCGTGCGCGGCGCGCACGCCATCTTCAACACGGAGCGCGTCTACGCGTTGGGGGAGCTCGTCAACGCGCACGCGACGGAGCTCGCCGAGCGCGACTTCCGCACGTATCTCCCCTGGGTCTTTGTCGCCGTCGCGGGCGTCCTCTTCCTCCAGTTCCGCAGCGTCCGCATCGCCGGCGTGGCCGTCCTCACGCTTGGCGCCGGGCTCGTATGGACGTACGGGCTCATGGGTTGGCTGTCCGTCCCCTTGGACTTCTTCAGCATGCTCATCGTGCCGATCTCGGTCGGAGCGGGGGTGGACTACCTCGTCCACTTCGCGACCGCGTACCACGTCCGGCGGCACGAGGGGGACGACGACGAGACGGCCTTGTACGAGGTCGGCGCGGGCGTCGGCTCCGCGCTTGTCGTGAGCGCCGCCACCACCGTCGCCGGCTTCCTCGTGCTCGTCCCGAGCGGCTTTGTGCCCATGCGACACCTCGGGCTTCTGGGCGCCTTCCTCTTCGTGACGCTCCTTGTCCTCACGCTTGCCGTCGTTCCCGCGCTTCTGGCGCTGGTCGTCGGCCGCGCGCCGCCGGCTGCCTTCCGGCCCGCGCGGGGAACGCGGGCCTTCGCCGGCTTCCTCCGACGCCACCGGATCGCCGCCATAGCCCTCCTCCTTGCCGGAACGGTCGTCCTCGTCCCCAACGCCTCCAAGCTGCAGCCGTACTTCGAGATCTCCGGCGGCTTCCGGGAAGGCGACTACGTTCGGGAGAGCTACGAGTACTACAACGCGAACTGGGGCGGCGCGGGAACGGAGCTTCTCACCGTCATCCCGCCGCGCCAGGGGGACGTGGCCGATCCGCGCACGATCGCCTACCTCGGCGCGCTTGAGCGCGAGTTCCGCAACAACATGACGGACCTCGTAACGAGGCCCTCGAACGCGAACACGCTCCTTGTCGCGCTCGACACGTACGAGACGCTCAAACACGGCCTCACGAGCGTCGGAGGCACGGTCGTCCTCAAGCAGGGGGACACGGGGCGCTACAACGTGCCCGCGACCCGGGAGGGAACCGCCCGCGCCATCCGGGAGATGTACGCGGATCCCGCCTTTGCGAGCCTTGCCGCCCTGTTCGTGGACGAGGACGCAAGCGTTTCGGTCGTCCACGTGTTCTACGAGATTCGCGGCGGCGCGTACTCGGATCTCGAGTACGCCTGGGAGCGCATGAACGCGGGCATCGCGGCGGCCGCGCGGCAGAGTCCGCCCCTTCCCGGGACGCGAAGCGACCTCGTGGGCACGCAGGACACGTTCTACCTCTACGTGAAGCACGGCTACCCGTGGATCGCGCTCGTGGCGGTCGCCTCCACCCTTGTCGTCGTGCTCCTCGTCGCCCTGGCGACGCGATCGCTGCGCGACGTCGCAACCGTGCTCCTTGTCATGCTCGGAACGACCGCGTGGTGGCTGGGCGTCCTTCCGGCGGCGGGCGTCGAGCTGTCGCTCACGCTCCTTCTCCCGATCGTGTTCCTCACGGCCGTGGGCAGCGACATGGCCCTCCAGCTCGTGTGGGGCATGCGCCGCGAGCGCGATCCCGACCGCGTCTTTGGCACGGTTGGCAAGGGCGTCTTCTACAGCATGGCGACCACGGCGCTTGCCTTTGCCGTCTTTGCTCGCGGCGACCTCGTGCTGTCGTCGCAAAGCGCGCTTGCGACGGCGATCGCCGTGCTCGTGGTCTGGACGGTCACGCTCCTTGTCGTGCCGCCCCTGTACGCGCGAGTTCGGGAATGAGTTCAAGAGGTCGGCCGGGCTTCCCGCCGCGTGAAGCGGCTGCGCGACCCCGTGCACGACTACGTGCTGCTGGACGACTTGGCGCTGGCGCTCGTCGACCGGCCCGAATTCCAGCGCCTGCGCAACGTGCGCCAGCTCGGCACCGTGCACCTCGTCTATCCAGGAGCCAACCACTCGCGCTTCGAGCATTGCGTGGGCGCCCACCACCTCGCGCGCATGGCCACGGAGGAGCTTTCGCTTCCCGAGCGCGACGCGGCGCACGTGCGCGCGGCCGTCCTGCTGCACGACGTCGGCCATGGACCCTTCTCCCACCTGTCGGAGGAGATCGTGAAACGCGAGACGGGCCGCGGGCACGTCCGGATCGGGTGCGACCTCCTTCTGGACGGCCCGCTCGGGGACGTCCTTCGCGACCATGGGCTCGAACCCGCGCGCGTGGCGGAGCTTGTGGCGGGGAAGGGCGAGCTTGGCAAGCTCGTCTCCGGTGAGCTCGACGTCGACCGCATGGACTACCTTGCGCGCGACAGCCACTACACGGGCGTCACCGTCGGGCTCGACGTCGAGCGCATCGTCTCGAAGCTCCTGTGGACGAAGGGACGCCTTGCGCTCCACGAGGAGGGCCTGGCGGCCGCCGAGACCTTGCTCGTGACGCGCTTTCTCATGTACACGGCCGTGTACTTCCACCACACCTGCCGCGCGGCCGAGATGATGCTGCGGCAGGCCATCGACGCCGCGCTCGCCGAGGGCCTCCTCTCCGGCGAGGAGCTCTCCCGCATGGACGACGTCGCCCTGCTCGCCCGCCTTCGATCGGGCGCGGACGCCTCCCGCCGGTGGCTCGCGCGCGTCGAGGAGCGTCGGCTGCACAAGCTCGCCTTCGAGGCCACCTTCGCGCAGGCGGGACGCGATGCGATCGCGCGGCACGGCGGGCACGACGGCCGGCGGAGGCTCGAGGCCGCGCTCGCAAGCGAGGCCGGCGTGCCGGAGGAGGACGTCCTCGTCGACGTGCCGGAGCCTCCCATCCTGCAGGAGGTCGACGTGCGCATCGTGGGTCCCTCCGGGGAGCGGCCCATCGTCGAGGCGAGCAAGATCGTAGGCATCCTCCGCGAAGCGCAGATGGACCATTGGCGCCTGCGCGTGTACGCCGACGCGGCGGCGAGGGAGAAGGTTGCGCAGGCGGCGCCCCGCGTGCTGGCGCAAGCACGATGAGACTCGGCCAGCAACCTTTAAGCGGGCCGACGGCGGCTGGGGGTCCATGCATTGGCCGTCGCGCCGCGCGTCCTTGCAGATCGTCTTGGTCGTCGTGCTGGCCGGCTGCGTGGGCGTGCCCGAGGCGCCGCTTGCGCCCTCCGCGGCGGCTGTGGCCGATCTTCCCGCAGCGCCCCCGGCCCTCGTATCAGGCTTCCACCGCGTGGCGGACGTGGAACGGGTGCGCGATGCGATCGTGGCGGCAGCGGGGCCCGTCGGCGGGGCCTTTTCCATCGGAGAGAGCGTTCAAGGTCGCCCGATCCTTGGAGTGCGCCTGACCGCCCCCGGCGACGCTTCGGATCGCGTCCGCGTGCTCGTGGACGGGGGCATCCACGGCAACGAGGTCTACGGCATCGAGGCCGCGATCTACCTTGCGGCGTTCCTCGCCGAGAACTACGGCCGCAACGCCACGGTGACGCGCGTGCTCGAGGAGGCGGACGTCCGCGTGGTGCTGCTGCTCAATCCCGACGGGCGCGAGGCCGGCACGCGCGGGAACTCGCGCGGCGTGGACATGAACCGCAACTTCGACGTGGACTTTGGGAACCCGAGCCCCCTGTGCCGCTCGCAGACGCTCTCGCCTGCGCTTCCGTACTACGCCGGTCCCCGGCCCCTCTCGGAGCCCGAGACGGCTTCCCTCGCAACCCTGATGGAAGAGTTCCGTCCGCAGATCTACCTCAGCCACCACACGGGCCGCCACGGGCTCATCCGGCCCTGGTCGGCGTGCGATCCCCCGCATCCGATGCCCGCCTCCGACGACGCCCTGTTCGAGCACATCGAGTCCTGGACGCGCGCCAACACGCCGTACCAGAACACGGGCACGGCCGAGGAGACCGCGCAACGCCTCTTTCCGCCCGGGGCAGCCAGCGGCAGCAGCTCCGACTGGTGCTACCTCACCTACCACTGCGTCGCCCTCACGCTTGAGGTCACCGAACACTACGGCGAGCAGTCCGACGATCCGCTGCAGTGGTCGAAGGAGGTCCTGCCGATCAACCTGCATCTCTTGGAGAACGCGCGCGCGTACGCGCAATGGCGCATCCCGGCCTAAGTAGGCCAGTGACCGGATCCGAGTTCGTCGCGGCCCGTCCGGGTGCGAGCTTCATATATCCTCGCCGGCATCCCGACGCCATGTCGCAAACGACGGACGTCCTCGTGCTCGGGGCGGGCCCGGGCGGGTACGTCGCCGCCATCCGCGCCGCGCAGCTTGGCAAGAAGGTCGTCCTCGTTGAGAAGGACCGACTGGGCGGCGTCTGCCTCAACGTGGGCTGCATCCCGTCCAAAGCGCTCATCCACGCGGCCAAGACGCTGCACCGGCTGCACGACGCGTCCGAGATGGGCATCACGGCCAAGCCCAGCCTGGACGTGGGCCAGCTCCAGAAATGGAAGGACGGCGTCGTTTCGCGCCTTACGGGCGGCATCGGCCAGCTGTGCAAGGCAAACGGCGTGGAGGTCCTGACGGGCGAGGGACGGTTCACGGGGCCGCAGACGGTCGAGGTTCGGGCGACCGGCGGGACGAAGACGGTCCAATTCCAGCACGCGATCGTCGCCACCGGCTCGCGCCCCGTCGAGATCCCCGGCTTTTCCTTCGACGGGAAGACCGTGCTTTCCAGCACCGAGGCGCTCGCGCTTCGCGAGGTGCCGCGGAACCTCGCCGTGATCGGCGGCGGCGTGATCGGGCTTGAGCTTGGCATGGCCTACGCCGCGCTTGGCAGCAAGGTCACGGTCGTCGAGCTGCTGGACCAGCTTCTCCCGGGAACCGACCCCGAGCTCGTGCGGCCGGTGGAAAAGCGCATGCGCGCGCTGGGGATGGCTTGGCACCTGCGCGCCAAGGCCAAGGGACACGCCGCCGGCGTCCTCGAGGTCGAGCTTTCCGACGGCAAGGTCGAAAAGATCCCGGCCGACCGCATCCTCCTCTCGGTCGGGCGCCGCCCGAACTCCGAGACCCTCGGGCTCGACAAGGCGGGCGTGAAGGTCGACGCGAAGGGATTCGTGCCGGTGAACGAGAAACGCCAGACGAGCAACCCCGCGATCTTCGCCATCGGCGATCTCGCCGGACCGCCCATGCTCGCGCACAAGGCAAGCCAGGAGGGCATCGTCGCGGCCGAGGTCATCGCCGGAAAGCCCGCGGCGTGGGACAAGCGCGCGGTGCCCGGCGTGATCTTCACGGATCCCGAGGTCGCGACGGCCGGCCTCACGGAGGCCGAGGCCAAAGCGAAGGGCTTGACGGTCCGCGTGGGGCGGTTCCCGTTTGCGGCAAGCGGTCGCGCCATGACCACGCGCGAGACGGACGGTTTCGTAAAGATCGTGGCCGATGCTCGAACGGACGTCGTTCTTGGCGTGCACGTGGTCGGGCCCGAGGCGAGCGACCTCATCAGCGAGGCCGCGCTTGCGATCGAGATGGGCGCCACGCTGGAGGACCTCGCCGCGACGGTGCACCCGCACCCGACGTTGCCCGAGGCCATCATGGAGGCGGCGGAGGCCGCGCATGGAAAAGCCATCCACACGATCAATCGAAGTTCGTGACCTCGGGCTTGCCGATTACAAGGAGGTCTGGGATCTCCAGCTCGCGCTCGTCGAGGAGCGCGCCGCCGGGAAGATCCCCGACACGCTGCTTCTCGTCGAGCACCCGCACGTGTACACGTGCGGCCGCCGCACGCAGGAAGAAAACAAGCCGCAGGCGCCCGTGCTCGGCGTTCCCATCTACGAGATCGAACGCGGCGGCGACGTGACGTACCACGGGCCGGGCCAACTCGTGGGCTACCCGATCGTGCACCTCACCGGGCGGGGGCTCAAGATCGGCGACTACATCCACCTCCTCGAGGCCGCGTTGCAGGAGACGCTTCTTGCCTTTGGCGTCGAGAGCCACGCGCGCGAGGGGCGGGAGCACACGGGCGTGTGGGTGGGACCGCAGGATGCGCCCCGCAAGATCGCGTCGATCGGCCTTGGCGTTCGGCATTGGGTCGCGTTCCACGGGTTTGCGCTGAACGCGAACACGGACCTCGCCTACTTCGAGGCGATCCGGCCGTGCGGCTTCGACCCGGGCATGATGACGAGCATGCAGCGCGAGACGGGTCGCCTCGTCGACATGTCCAAGCTGCGGCGCGTCGCGCGGGATCGCCTGCTTGCGCGGCTGGAAAAGAGCCGCTAGCGTTTCTTTGCGCCCGTCGCGCCGCCAAGCTCCCGGTCGTCCAAGAGCTTGAAGGCCACCTTGAGCTTCACTTGGAACTCCTTCACGCGGCCGTTCTCGATGGCGCCGCGCTGCTCCACGACCTCGAACCAGGCGAGGCCGTGCAGGGTCCGGCTCGCCTTGCGGACGGCGTTGCTGCACGCGTCGGCGAAGCTTCGGTTGGACGTCCCCACGAGTTCGATGAGCTTGAACGTGCGGTCGGGCATCGGTATCCTCCCCCGACGCATCGCGCTCACCGGATATAAATTCGGCCGTTCGTCCGCCAACGACGGTCCGTCCGCACGCCAAAGCGCAACGGGCTAATGCGAGGTGCGCCGATGGGCCCGCCATGCTCGCCGGAGCCGACGAGGCCGGACGCGGCCCCGTGCTGGGGCCACTTGTGGTGGCCGCCGTGGCCGCCCGAAGCCCCGCGCACTTGGCCCGCCTGGGCGCCTGCGACTCGAAGCTCCTTTCGCCCGACAAGCGTGAGCAGGTCGCCACCCGCATCCGCGCCTATGCGCGCTGCGAGGTGCGCGTCGTCTCCGCAGCCGAGCTCAACGCGGGCATGCGCACGCGCACGCTAAACCAGATCGAGGTCGACGCCTTCGCGGAGGTGCTCGCGCGCCTTGCGCCCTCGCGCGCGGTCGTGGACGCGTGCGATCCCGTCGCGGACCGCTTCGCCGACCACATCATGCGCAGGCTCCCCCCGCCGCCCTGCGAGGTGCGGGCGCGGCACGGGGCCGACCGGTCCCACGCGATCGTGGGCGCCGCAAGCATCGTGGCCAAGGTCACGCGCGACGCCATCGTCCGCGACATCGAGCGCGAGATCGGGGAGCCCATCGGCTCGGGCTACCCGCACGACCCCCGCACGCGCGCTTTCCTCCAGCGCTGGCGCCAGGAGCACGACGACCTTCCCCCGCACACCCGCTTGTACTGGGCCACCGTCGCCGGAGACCGCCCCCTCGATCGCCGGCTGGAAAAGTACCTCTGACAACCCGTCGCGCGTCCGAACGAGGGCAACGTTCAAGTACGAAGCCGCGCAGACGCCCGACGGGGGGTTTCGTTGACGAAACGGACCGTTCACCTACCGCCGGGTCTCGAACGCCGCGTGTGGGCCGCGCTCGAACGGGGCGAGTACGAGAGCTTCGACCACCTCGTGAGCGTCGCGCTTGAGAACCATCTGCCGCCGGAGGCGACGCCTCCCAAAGCGTCGGCCGGACCGCACGCGACGCCGACGGCGCCACCCGGTACGCCTCCGGAGCGTTCCTTGCGCCCGCCAGCCCGTTCCGCGCCAGCACGCCCGCCGCCGCCTTCGATGCGAGCCCACCTGCCGCCACCGGCTGGGCCCCCGCGCGTCGCGCGCGCCAAGCGGGCAAAACCTTCCGCCTCCGGCACGGCCGCGCTGGCCCTTCTCGTGGCCCCGCGACGCGAGCCGGCGATTCTGCCGCTCCCGGCGCCAAACGCGCTCGCGGACGTCCTCCTTCCCCCGAACCACCACCGCCTCCTTCCCGCGAAGCCCGCCCTTCGGGCGCTTGCGGCGCTCACGCAGGAGGGGCCCGTCGAGATCGACTCGTTCCTGGCGTCGGCCGGCGAGGCCGCAGCGGCCGTGGGCGATCTCCTGCGGCGGCGCGAAGCTGCGCAAGATCTGGGCGCGACCGCCCGGCTGTCGATCGGCTTCCCTTCGGACGAGGGCCTGCCTCGGTTTCGCGAGGCGCTCGTCGCCGCGCGCCGGGGGGACGGCTGGCTCGACGGACTGCTTCCCCGACTCCGCCTCGCGGCCGTCGCGCCCGGCGAGGACGGCGCGCTCCGCGTGGCCCTCACGCAGGAGGGCTGGGAATTCGCGCGCATGCCAAGCCCCGTCCTCGACGGCGACGCGACGCCCTGGACGCCGTTTTTCCCAGCCGAGCGGGAGTTCCTCGTGCGGCACGTTGCGCGCGCCATGCCCGAGGAAGCCTCGCGGTGCGCGGCCGTCCTGCGCGCGGCCCGCGACGCAGGCGGCGCGCCCGAGGCCCTCGATGCGGCGCTCTCGGAATGGTGCGCGCGCCGCGGGTCGCCCGCTGCTGCTCCGGCCCTGTCGGCCGCGCGGTCGGCGCTGTGCGGGCGATTGGGCGAGCTGCGCCTCCTCGACCGCGCCAAGCAGGGAACGAACGTGCGCTTCGTGCCAACGGAGGACGGGACGCGGGCGCTTGCGGCCTTCGAGTCGGCCGCTGCCCCGCGCGGCCGCTTCGACGTTCGAATCTTCCACCGCGCCTTCCCGCGCGAGATCGCCGGAGCGCTCGGCGGCTGAGCCTGCAACGCGCAAGGTACAAGAGTCCGCCGCGCGTCCCGCCCCCGTCATGACGGCGCCGTACCGCTCCGTGGCCTTCGTGTGCACGACCGGCGACACGTGCCCCCTGCAAGGCAGCGTGGAGATCCGCACGTGGCTCAAAGCGGAGGCCAAGAAGCGCGGCATCAAAGGCGTCCGGGTGAACGCGTCGGGCTGCCTCAACCAGTGCGGGCACGGGCCCATGCTCGTCGTGTACCCGGACGACGTCTGGTACGCGCACGTGGACCGCGCGGCGGCGGAGCGCATCCTCGAGGAGCACCTTGTCGGCGGAACGCCCGTCCGCGACCTCGAGTACCGCCCGGTCCGGCCCGGCGCGAACAAGCTTCCGCGCGACGAGGCGACAAAGGCGGTCCTTCGCGACCATCCGGAGTACAAGCCCTGCAATCGCTGCTAGCGCGACAGCCGCGCCCGCGGGCCCGCGGCCAAACGCTCGAACGCCTCCTGCAGGTCGTGGAACGCGGGCGGGCCCGCGCCGCAATAGGACCGCGACGTCCGCGCGCCCGAGTCGAGGTTCGCCGTGAGGTTGACCGTGCCCGCGTCCGCGCAGCCGCGATGGTCGTAGAACGGCGCAAGCGCGGGCATCCGTCCGGCGGCAAGACCGCAGAACTGCGAGAGCTCCCCCGCGTCCACGGCCTCTCGGACGGCGCGGCGGATCGTGAAGTCGTGGTTCGTGTCGTAGTCGCGAAACTGGCGCAGGAAGGCCGTGGCCTCCTCGCGCGTCACGTTCGTGAGCGCGCCGGGCGCCACGCTCACGGCGCCCGTGCCGCGGCCCTGCATCGTTCGGTTCACGTCGAGGCCCACGACCGCGCCGCGTTGTTCGACGAGATACCGCGGACCCGTGAATTCGTAGGGCATGAATCCGGGCTCGTAGTGGACGCGAAAGACGGGATCGCCGAACCGCTCACAACCGGCCGCGGGATCGGGCTCGCCGGCGCCCAGGCAGCCGGACAACAGCGCGGCCAGCGCAAGCGTGGTGGCGATCGCGCGCATGATCCTGGATGGTCGACCCGTGCCATGAAGGGGACGCAGGCCGTTGGGGAAAGACCAACCGACGGTCGGTCGCCGGGCGTTCCACAAACTACAACCCGTTTCCGGCCGACGGTTCGACGTGGCAGAGGATCCCGGCGCGCAGTTCCGTGGGTGGAAGTTCGCCCGCGAGAAGGAGATTTCCGCAGCCCCTGCCGCGCACAGCGCGGAGGCTCTAAAGACGGTCCGCGCGGCCAGTCGCTTGACCCTTCGTCCTTGAAGCGGACGCCGCGCCTCCGCCGGCACGCTGGATTTTTATGACCCTAAAGCGGGACACGACGAGTTCGCTCTTGGCGTCAAGGGCCGCAAGGCGGGCCACGGCGCAAGACGTTTCAACCGAACGACTTTCCGCACCCGCAGCTGCTCTGCGCGTTCGGGTTGTTGATCTGGAATCCGCCGCCCATGAGGCTGTCGATGTAGTCGATCGTGATGCCTTGGAGGACGGGCTCGTTGTTCGAGTCCATGAAGATCTTGATGCCCTCGACGTCGACGACCTTGTCGCCTGCTTGGGCTTCCTTCTGGAAGGACAGCTCGTACATGAACCCGGCGCAGCCGCCGGGGTACACGTCGACGCGAAGGCCGTGCCCGGCCTTGCCCTGCGCCTCGGCGGCTTTCTTCAGCTGCTCGGCGGCGGGCTTGGTGATGCTCACGCCGGTGCCGGTTGCGACGGGCGCCGGAACGGTTTGGGCGGAGCCGTGGGAATGCCCGTGGGAATGTCCATGGTGGTCGGACATGGTCGTTTCGCTCGTGTCGTAGTTCACGCCGTGCTATTTAAACATCGCGCAACAACCGGCCGTTTTTGCGCTTCGTCGTACGGTTCGTACGCATGGTTGAAGCACGGGCGGCCCCTTGCCTGCTTGTCGAGCATGCCCGCCGACGCGCCCCCGAGGTTCCGCGTGGAGAAGGACAGCATGGGCGAGGTGCGCGTGCCGCACGAGGCCCTGTGGGGCGCGCAGACGCAGCGGGCGGTCGAGAACTTTCCAATCTCGGGAAGGCCTCTTCCGCCCGACGTGATCCGCGCGCTTGGCGCCATCAAGCTCGCGTGCGCGCAGGTGAACCGGGACCTCGGGCGCCTGGACGCCAAGAAGGCCGAGGCGATCGAGCGCGCGGCGCGCGAGGTGGCCGAAGGTAGGCACGACGCGCAGTTTCCCATCGACGTCTTCCAGACGGGAAGCGGAACGTCGAGCAACATGAACGCAAACGAGGTCGTCGCGAACCTCGCGACCGAGATCCTGGGCGGCCGGCGCGGCGAGAAGTCCGTCCACCCCAACGACGACGTGAACCTCGGCCAGTCGAGCAACGACGTGTTCCCAAGCGCGCTTCGCGTGGCCGCGGTGCTCGCGATCGAGCGCGACCTCCTGCCTGCGCTTTCCCACCTGCGCGCCGCCCTCGACGGCAAGGCGCGCGCGTTCGACCGCGTCGTCAAGATCGGCCGCACGCACCTCATGGACGCCGTGCCCATCCGGCTGGGGCAGGAGTTCTCCGGCTTTGCGTCCATGATCGAGCACTCGATCGAGCGGATCGAAGCGACGCTCCCCCACCTGCGGGAGCTTCCCATCGGGGGAACGGCCGTGGGCACGGGCCTCAACACGCACCGCGACTTTGGCGCGCTCGTGGCGGCCAAGCTCTCCGCCGACACGCGCTCCACGTTCCTCGAGGCGCGCAACCACTTCGAGGCCCAGGGCGCAAGCGACAGCCCCGTTTGGACGGCCGGCGCGCTGAACGCGACGGCGGCAAGCCTGCTCAAGATCGCAAACGACGTGCGCCTCCTCGCGTCCGGGCCCCAGGCGGGCTTGGGCGAGATCACGCTGCCCGCGCTCCAGCCGGGCTCCTCCATCATGCCCGGCAAGGTGAACCCCGTCGTCCCGGAGGCGGTCACGATGGTCTGCGCGCACGTGCAGGGCCAATGCCTCGCGATCACGCAGGGCGGCGCGTGGGCGCAGCTTGACCTCGCCACGATGCTTCCCATGCAGGCGGCAAACCTCGTCGAAGCGATCCACCTGCTGGCGAGCGCAAGCCGCGTGTTCGCGGACAAGTGCGTCTCGGGCATCGTCGCCAACGAGGAGGTTTGCGCAAGCTACGTCGAGCGCTCCATCTCCATGGCCACGGCCTTGAACCCTCTCATCGGCTACGACCGCGCGGCCGAGATCGCAAAGACCGCCTACCGCACCCGCCGCACCGTGCGCGAGGTCGCCTACGAGATGAGCGGCCTCACGAAGGAGCAGGTGGACGCCGCGCTCGACCCGCGCAAGCAGACGGAGCGCGGCGCGGAAGGCGGCGGCTCGGGCGGCTGATCGCGTGGCCCGCGCGCTGCCGTCACCGGACTTCTTCAAGCCGGCGTTCCTGCGCTCGTTTGAGCTCGACCGCGAGGTCGCCCATGCGGTGGAGAAGCCTGTCGTGCACCTCTCGCACGGCGATTGCCTGGACGGGGCGACCTCCGACGCGCTCGTGCGCCTGCGCCACGGCAACGCGCGCGTGGGCACGCTCTTCTGCGATCCCGGCGACGTGCTGGACCGCCTGCGCCGCGTCGCGGCCGCGGCCGTCTTTCGCAAGGACGCGCGCCTGCTTCTCGTGAGCGACCTCTCGCTCCAGCTCGGGCAAGCCGACGCGATCGCGTCCGCGCTTTCGGACCTTCGCGCGCGGGGCTGGCGCGTCGAATGGCGCGACCACCACCACAAGCAGTGGGAGGGCGGCGCGCTTGCGACCGTCCGCGCCGCGGCCGACCACGTGAGCCTCGACGCCGAGGGCAAGGAATGCGGCGCAAGCCTCGTGGCGCGCGAGCTTCTGCCCGGCGACGACTTCGCCACGGAGCTTGCGGCCATCGTGCGCGACGTGGATCTTTGGATCCGAAAGGACCCCCGGTCGGCGACCCTCACGCACGCGCGCCACCGTTGGGGAAGCGCTCGGTTCGTGCAGAAGGTCGTTGGCGACAAGGCCTTCCTGGACGAGGACGTGCGCGCCGCCGCGCGCGCGTGGGAGCAGGAGTTCGAACGGGAGATGTGGCGCGCCGTGAAGGACGTGCGCATCGAGCAGGGCCGCAACAAGGTCGGCGTGATCTACGGCGACTATCCCGGAAGCGACGTGTGCGACCGCGTGCGGAAGGAGAAGGCAACGGACGTGGAGATCAACCTCAAGCCCTCGGGCAAGTTCAGCATCCGCTCGCGACCGGACCTTCCCGTGGCGGCCTCCGTCGCGCAGAAGTTCGACGGCGGGGGGCACCCGAACGCGGCGGGCGGCCACCTGCGCATCGCAGGCCCCGTGGGCTGGACCGTCTACTGGGCCACGCAGGGCAAGGACAGCGTGGCGGCGCGGCGGCTCGTGGACGCGGCAAAGGATGCGGTGCCGTAGCGTCGCACGCTGGAAGCGGCTACCCGACGCAGCGTTTGCGCGCGCTCTTGAGGGCGGCGTCGGCGCGGTTCATGCTGTCGACGAGCGACTGCACGTTGTCGCCGTCCACTTCGTGCTTGAGCCGGGCGATCGCCTCCTCGACCTGTTCAAACGGCTTCGAGAGACTGCCGCGAAGGCCGAGGCGCGCGTCGAGGTCGCAAAGCGCCTGGAGGTCGGTTTCAAGCCACGGGTCGACGTGGTTCGCGATGTGTTCCGCCGCCTCCATCGACGGCATGGGGAAGTTGAAGCTCGCCTCGACGAACCGCCCTTTCAGCGACATGAGGTGCGCGTCGGCGGGCTTCGTCAATCGGTCGAATTCGGACGCCGAAATACGGACGGTTTTCGCAAAGGGCCACAAGGAAGGAGCCTCCCCGCCGGACATGAGACCCGAAGAATATGAAGGAGCGGGTGGCGCCTACGGTGCGAAGGAAGGGTGCGCCGCCGGAGAACGATCCGGCGGCGAGGGTGGGTCGATGATTGGGAGCCTCCGAGGGGGTCTCGGAGGCTCCCAATCATCGACCCACCCTCGC
>DATLFM010000029.1 GCA_035541015.1 Candidatus Thermoplasmatota archaeon | reverse complement strand
AAAGGGCAAGCGGGTAGGGCTCGGGCGCCGGCGCGACCGCGGAGGAGGCGGGCGCGGCCAATCCCGGCAGGAGCAGCAACAACACCAACAGGCGGCCTGCTCGCATTCAAGCGGCCATTGCGGGAGGGCCTACTTGGGGATTGCGGTAGGTCCTGCTGCGATCCGAAGCCTGCGCTCGGGGACGCGACGAAAAGAAAAAGGAGGGCGGAGCCGGAAGGCTCCGCCGGATTCGGTCTTGCGCGGCCCTACGGCGAGCAGAGGCCGTTGACGCCCGAGTCGGTCACTGCGCCGAACTCGTACGCCTTCGAATCGGCCATCAGCGCCGCGTGCGAGAGCGTCTCGTCCTGGTACCAGAACCACACGTAGTCCGCGACCAGGAAGAGCTCTCCCGTGATGATGTTCCGCTCGACGATGTTGCCGCAGAGCAGGTACAGGCCTGGCGTGGCCGTCGGCGTGGCCGGGTTGCCGCCCGTGCTGCCAAGGTCCGTCGCCCACAGACCGCGGAAGCGGATCTGCGTGGTGCCGGGGGCCCAGCGGCCGACCTGGTTGCCGCCGCAGCCCAACGAGAACTCGTTGTTCCAGCAGAAGAACTCCTCGAGCCCGACGACCTCGTTCGAGGCCGTGTACTCGTTGGGGTCAAGCTGGCAGCCGCGGCTGGAGGCCGTGGCGTTGTCGGCCGCAGCCGACGCGGCAGTCGTGACGCAGGCGATGAACGCGTCCGCCGAGACGTCCTCGAGCAAGCGCGCCGTGATGGCGCTGTCGCGCGTGCCGAAGATGGGCACCTGGATCTCTTCGCAGAGCTCTTCGTCCGGCTCCTCCTGGTCGCACTCGGTCTCCTCGGGCGCGTCCTCCTTGGGCACCCACACCGTGTTGAAGCCCACGACGTCCGTCCAGGAGAGCTGCGGGTAGCCGTTGGTCTGCTGCGAGATGCTGCGGTTGGCGTTGATCGGGCGGGGCCCAAAGGTGAAGCCGCCGGTCATCATCGAGTAGACGTCGATGCGCTGGTCCTCCACGATGATGCGGTAGTTGTCGCAGCAGCCGCCTTCCTCGTAGGGGCGCTCGTCGGCCTCGCGCGCGCGCGGGTTCCAGTCGTCGATCACGACGGGGCTCGACTGGCATTGCGTCGGGTCGTCGATGCGCGTGTCCGTCGGGTAGCGCTGCAGGTCCGTGTCGTGCTTGCCAAGGAAGCCCACGCGTACGAAGGTCGCCGTGGGGCGCACCGCGCCAAGGACGATCAGGCAGTTCCAGGCGTTGCGACAGTTGGGTTGGTTCGGCTGCGCGCCAAGCTCGCAGTCCGACGACCGGCTCTGGCACTCGGGGGCCGCGTTCTGGCCGCACTGCGGCTTGTACGGGCTGCTGCCGTGGTGCTGCACCCAGACGTCGTCGTAGTAGCCCGTGCCGAAGTCACCATGGCGGTGCTCGACCTGGGGGCCGGGGTTGAAGAAGAACACACCCAGCGCGTTCCGGCTGACGTCGTCGAATTCTCCGCTCGCCCAGTCCGCCGTCGCGGCTGGGATTGCCATTAGAAGGGCGGTGAACAGCGCCGCCCCTGCCACAAGTTTTGCTCGCATTGCCAAATACCTCCCGTTAACTCCCGATTACGGGTGGCCCTGCACCATTCTGCCCGTTCTTAAGGGCTTTCGCGTCACCGTATGCGAGAAACGGCGGATTTCTCAGGACGACGTATGAATTCGTAGCAAGGTGGGGGCATTTGGCGATGGAGCGCGCGTTGCTCGCGCTATGTGATAGGGAAAGGAACGGGCGGGGCCCGGTACGGCCCCGCCCGCTATTTCGGTTCGCTTCGGATCCGCCCTACGGGGAGCAGAGGCCGTTGACGCCCGAGTCGGCCGCAGCGCCGAACTCGTACGCCTTCGAGTCGGCCATCAGCGACGCGTGCGAGAGCGTCTCGTCCTGGTACCAGAACCACACGTAGTCCGCGACCAGGAAGAGCTCTCCCGTGATGATGTTCCGCTCGACGATGTTGCCGCAGAGCAGGTACAGGCCCGGCGTGGCCGTCGGCGTGGCCGGGTTGCCGCCCGTGCTGCCAAGGTCCGTCGCCCACAGCCCGCGGTAGCGGACCGAGATGGCGCCGGGGCCCCAGCGGGCGATCTGGTTGCCGCCGCAGCCCAACGCGAAGTCGTTGTTCCAGCAGAAGAACTCCTCGATCGATACGACCTCGTTCGTGGCCGTGTACTCGTTGGGGTCAAGCTCGCAGCCGCGGCTGGAAGCCGTGGCGTTGTCGGCCGCACCCGAGGCTGCGGTCGTGACGCAGGCGACAAACGTGTTCGCCGAAACGTCCTCGAGCAGGCGGGCCGTGATCGCGCTCTCGCGCGTGCCGAAGACGGGCACCTGGATCTCCTCGCAGAGTTCCTCGTCCGGCTCCTCCTGGTCGCACTCGGTCTCCTCGGGCGCATCCTCGACGGGCACCCACACCGTGTTGAAGCCCACGACGTCCGTCCAGGAGAGCTGGGCGTAGCCGTTGGTCTGCTGCGAGATGCTGCGGTTGGTGCTGATCGGGCGGGGCCCAAAGGTGAAGCCGCCGGTCATCATCGAGTACATGTCGACGCGCTGGTCCTCCACGATGATGCGGTAGTTGTCGCAGCAGCCGCCTTCCTCGTAGGGGCGCTCGTCGGCCTCGCGCGCGCGGGGGTTCCAGTCGTCCAGGACGACCGGGCTCGACTGGCACTGCGTCGGGTCGTCGATGCGCGTGTCCGTCGGGTAGCGCTGCAGATCCGTGTCGTGCTTGCCCAGGAAGCCCACGCGGAAGAAGCTCGCCGTGGGGCGCACCGAGCCAAGGACCGTCAGACAGTTCCAGGCGTTGCGACAGTTGGGTTGGTTCGGCTGCGCGCCAAGCTCGCAGTCCGACGACCGGCTCTGGCACTCGGGGGCCGCGTTCTCGCCGCACTCCGGCTTGTACGGCTTGCTGCCGTGGTGCTGCACCCAGACATCGTCGTAGTAGCCCGTGCCGAAGTCACCGTGCGAGTGTTCCGCCTGGGGACCCGGATTGAAGAAGAACACGCCAAGCGCGTTCCGGCTGACGTCGTTGAAATCTCCGCTTGCCCAATCGGCCATCGCGGCCGGCATCGCCATGATGAGCGCGGTGAAGAGCACCGCGCCACTCAACATCCCTGCCTTCATGTGTGACAAACCTCCCATTCGGGGGCGAGGTGAGCGAGCATTCCGGCTTCATAAACACTTTGGCGGCTCCATATTCGTGTTCGGGAAAGTGTGGTCGGATTCCTGCAGAAAAACCGAGGAAAATCGGTATCTTTCGCGACACTTTGCATCACAAGGTTGGACTCTTGGCATGCCAAAACCTTGGACGGGCCGACGTTGCGGGATCTTGTACGATTCTTGTCCAGGCGCGGTCGATCACGCGGGATCGCTTCGCGGACGCCATTCCATGCCGCGTCCAAAGAGGTCGAGGAGCAGGAGCGCCTCGAGCCCGCGGTCGGAGACGCGGTGCCGCCCCGCATCCTCGACGAGGAAGCCAAGCGCGTGCAGACCCGCGAGGCGCGAGCGCAGGAAATGGGCAAAGCGCGACGAGCGGGCGAGCGAGGCGTGCTGCAGGATGCCGTAGCGCGTTGCGGATCGCTCGCGGCGAAGCGCGAGGTGGAGGTCGACGAAGTCGCTCAGCGTGAAGGGGCCCGCGCCAAAGGCGCGCTGGATGTGGTGGAGGTCGAGCCCGAAGGCGAGCTTTCCGGCAAACGCGCTTCGCGTGCGAAGGAAGGTCGCAAGCGTGCCGCGGGACAGCGCGCCGCGCCACCGGTACACGCGGACGCCGCGAAGTCCCGTGCCCTCGAACTCGAGGACGCCTTCGCGCGAGAGCTCCTCCAAGAGGTCGGCGACCCGGTGCGAGGTCACGCCGAAGAACTCCGAGACCTGGTCCGTCATGGCCTCGGGGTTGGCGCTCTCCGAGACGAGCAGGCGGCGGACCTTGCGCGAGGTGAAGCGGCCAAAGCTCGGGGGAAGCTGCCCTCCGTGGTCGTTTCCCGCGCCCAGGCGCGCCCACTCGCCGTACAAGTGGAGCTTGAGCACGAGCTGGAGGGCGTCGGCCTCGTCCATCCCTCCAGGCGAAACGGCCATCGTCAGGGACCTCTCACGCATGGTCGCAGCTTCCGCTGGCGCCGGCTACGTACTCGGAAATCCCCTTTATAATTTGGCGCGAAGGAGCCTTCGCCAAGACCCCCGCGCGTGCCTCCCAGGGAAAGCCCGAGCTTGCTGCGGCGCAAAGCGCCGACCCCTACCGTGGCCGACCTTCCTGGCCCGCAACGAAACGAGACCGATATATAACCGACGGAAAATAGCAGTGACGGGATGCACCGATGATGACTCGCAATTTCGAAAAGCGCGACTTCAAGCGCTGGTTCTTCTACATGGACGTCCTCGTCCTGGGCGTTTTCGCGCTTGCGCTTGTGATGCTCGTCCGCGACGCCTACGCGGCGGGCTTCTACGAAGCCGTCGCGGCGACCGACTTCTACGGCACGCACTTCTGGGCCATGGTGCGCGACGTCGCCTTCCTCGTCGCCGCGCTCTCGTGGATTTTCTATCGATACTTCAAGACGACCGTGCGCACGCTTGCGGACCCTTGGACCTGACCGCAGGCGACCAAGAATTTACTGCGCATATGCGCAGGAAACCCTGCGCCCGGTTCTCATCCCGGAAACCCGCGGCCCCCGCTGAACGGGATCGCTTAAGCGCGCCCGCCCGAGATCGCCCGCTCACTTCGTTTGCGGACCTCGGCCCACGCCAATGGACCCGCCGCGCCTGCGGCGCGGCGGGTCAATACGCGCCCGCCGAGATTCGAACTCGGGTCTGAAGGTCCGGAGCCTCCTGTCCTATCC
>DATLFM010000028.1 GCA_035541015.1 Candidatus Thermoplasmatota archaeon | reverse complement strand
CCGCAGCGCTTGCGCCCCGCCCCCCGCCCGCAACCGCTCCGACGCCGGCAGCGATCGCAGGCGCCCCTCCGGCGGCGGCCGCTTCCGCCGCGCGCGTGGTCGTCGTGCGGCACGACCCCGACACCGTGCGCGCGCGCATCGACGAGCTCGTCGGATCGTCGGGGGCAAGTCTCGTGAGCCAGGAGGAGGCCCGACTGCGCGACCTTCCCGGCAAGCCGACGGACGAGTTACGGCGCTAGGACCGCGGCGTTCTTCCGCGACGCGCGCGCGGAAAAGATGCGAGCGGTTCAAGCAACGGAGCACGGGTGCATCCGCACGGGTAGCCAAGCCTGGCCAACGGTCCCGGACTTAAGATCCGGCGTCGAAGGACTTCGTCGGTTCGAATCCGACCCCGTGCATGAAATCGGCGGAACCGGATCCCCGCCCGCGGCGGGCGGGGCAACGTTGAAGCCGCCCGACGCCGCTTGCGTGCCGGGGGCTTGCGGATTTCGGACGCGAAGAAGTTCACCCCGCTTGGCATCATCGCGCTTTTCGTCTCCCTCGCCGAGGGCGCGACCGTGGCGGCCGCGACGCAGACGACGGGCTTCGTGCAAATCGCGTTCGCGATCTTTGCGAGCACATTTCCTTTCGCCGTCCTCGCGGGCTTCTATCGCACGTTGTGGGTGCGGCCCCAGGCGCTCTACGCGCCCACCGACTACGGAGGGATGGACCCGGCGCAGTTCGCAAGCGCCCTCTCGCCCAACGAGCTCGACAAGAACCATACGTACCAGCAGGTCGCCGACACGGTGAAGGCGGAGCTTGCAAGCCCCGAGCTTGCCCGCGAGATCGCGCGCGCGACGTCGCAAGCCGGCGCCGTCGATCCGCGCATGATCTCGAGCATCCTCGAGAGCCGCGTCGAGGAGACGATGCAGAAGGTGCGGAAGAACGCGTTCCTCACGATCGACTCGCGCCCGTTCCTCGGCGAGGAGGAGGGGCGCGTGTGGGAGGTGCCGTACGACGGCTTCCAGAACCCCGGTCACCTCCTTTCGAGCATCTGGCAGACGATCGGCAGGCTCCCACGCGGCAACTACGCCCGCACGTGGGTGCTTCAAGACGCCGAATCGGGACGCCGCTTCACGAACATGGGGTCCCGCTGGCGCCGCGCCAACGGCGTCGAGCAGGACGACCGCAGCCTCGAAGAGATCGGAATCCTCCCCGGCATGACGATCCGGGTCGTGCGCATGGATCCCGCCGAGGTCCTGCACGAGGACTTGCGGCGCGGGCGAAACCTGCTCCGGCGCGCGGAGCAGCGGATGATGGCCGAGGCAGAGTAGAGATTCCATCCGGGCGTCGGGCTGTTGCGGGTCGGGCCCCCGTGCATCAAGCCCTCCCGCGGCCGCCTCGCACGCTTGCCGCGGCTCGGCGGCGCGCTTGCTCGCGAGCGTCTGGTGAAATCACATGACGTAACCACAACTGCCTTGATCTTCCGGGGCGCCGTGTGGGTCATGCCTCCATACGGCTCGTACGGAATCGTCGCGCTTGTCTTGGCCCTCTCCCTTGTGGCGGGGTGCCTCGAATCCGCTCCCGAAGAAGGGACCACCCCAAGCTCGGTCGATCCGCCGGTGAACCCCGAGGTCCCGGAGGAGCCGGTGGAGGAGATCGAGAAGAAGGCCGTGGAACTGTACTCCTTTGCCGAAACCGTCGTGGGCGCAAGCGCGCCGCACCCCATGCAGCCGGGTGCCGCAAGCGACGCGGTACCGCTTGCCAAGACGGACAAGTTCACCGTGCCGGCCGACATCACCAAGCTCGCCTACGAAGGCGACGTGGGCACCGGGACGGGCTCCGGCCGCATCGAGGTCTACGATCCCACGGGCAAGCTCGTCTACCTCACGAGCAACTACATCCTCGTGGGCGTGCCCGGGGCGGCCGGCGTGGGCGTGAGCATCAGCGGCGACGAGGCCGAGAACAACGTCGTGCCGGGCGACTACGAGGTCCGCTACTACGTGGCCGGAGCGATGGGCGCCACGCTGCTTGTGACGGGCAAATAGCAGGCCGGCAACTGCGCAACGTTTGGGCGCATAAAGCCATAAAGCGCCTGGGACGGTCCTCCACTCCGCGACCTTGGGTCGCTGGGAGACGAGATCGTGACGGGAGGCATCAAGGCAGCCTGGGCCAGTCGGACGTGGATCCTCGTGCTGGCGACGCTTGTGGCGGGAGTTCCCGCCCAGGCGCTGGAGACGGAAGACCTTCGCCCGGAACGCGCGGAGACCCCCGCGGCCGGACCCACGGCCGAGGGCCCCACCGGGACGGGCCTCGACGTCGACTACCGCTGCGGTGCAAACGTGGGGTCGGGAACGATCGGACTGCCCGCCCTCGTCGGCTCGTGCCTGTTCGAGATCGTCGCGCGCGCCTTGCCGACGAGCAGCGGAACGCTCCTCGTGGACGTGGTCGTCACGCCCACGGGCGGATTCCCGAACCAGGTGGTCGGCGTGGGCTACCGCGGATACAACCTGGGCGTTCGGCTGGACGCCGTCGCGGGCAGTCCGTTCAAGATGACGCTGTCCGTAAGCAACGTTGTCGTCACGGTCGCAACCGGTCTTTGCGATACCACCGCGAGCGCCACGTTCGAGATCGTGGCGGGCGCAAGCCGCATCCGGAGCGTCGAGTTCACGAAGGGGACCGGCGTGCTCGCCTCGTTCGATCCGATCGGCGTCTCGGCCCCATTCGCGGTCGCCACGACGGGACCGGCAACGGTGTCGGCCGCCCTCCAAGGCGCCTGCAGCGGCAACAAGCAGATCACCCTGTCGCTGCCGGGCGCGCTCTCCAGCCTCTCGGGCCGCTACAACGGTTACACGTTCTCGTTCACCGGCATCCCGACGAGCCTCACCCTTCGCGTGGAGGACGTGTCGAGCACGACAAAGCTCGTGCGGCTCACCCACACGAGCAGCACGCTTTCGGGCACGGTGTCCCTCGGCTCCTCGCTGGGAACACTGACCCTTGCGAACGCGCCGCGCAGCCTCGAGGTACAGATCGTCCGCGACGCGTCGGGCGATCTGAGCACGCTCTCGGCGACGGCTTCGAACGCGCCGGCGTCCGGCTCGGACGTGCAGTACGCGGCGACGGTGAAGGGGATCTCGATCTGGATCGACATCCGCAAGATCGCCACGGTCACGGTCTTTGCCAACATGGCGGCAAAGTCGTTCTCGGCCGACCTCACCTTCGTCAACAAGCAGGGTTTCCTCGACGTCGACGTGGCCGGAAGCTGGAAGTCGGTCGACTACGAGGTTCGAATGGACGGCTCGGGGCTGGGGCGCGTTCGCCTGGGCGTGGCCACGTCGAGCCCGAACGTGGACCTGTGGGCGAACCTTCGCGCCTGCGCCTCGGGCTGTGGCTCCGTGCAGGCCGTCGTGAAGCTCACCTTCTTCGACATCTTCGACGTGGGACCCACGTTCCGCATCGAGCGCCTAAGCTCCGGCAAGTACAAGCTCGTCGTGCCCGACCCGCTCATCGACGCCACGGTCGACGAGGGTTTCTGCGTCTCCTGGCTGTCGGGCCGCGTGCGCGAGTGCGCCGTGTCCGGCTAGGCGAGCACGCGGACGCTCTTGATCTCGTCCCAGGCGCGAATCTTGTCGATCACGTCGAGACCCGAGACGACCTTCCCGAAGACCGTGTGCACGCCGTCGAGGTGGCGCTGCTTCGAGTGGCAGATGAAGAACTGGCTTCCGCCCGTGTCCTTGCCCGCGTGGGCCATCGAGAGCGAGCCGCGCTCGTGCTTGTGCGGGTTGCCCGCCGTCTCGCACTTGATCTGCCAGCCGGGGCCGCCGGTGCCCGCCTTGCGGTCGCCCTTCGTCCGCGAGTGCGGGCAGCCGCCTTGGATCACGAAGTCGTCGAGGACGCGATGGAACCGGAGGCCGTTGTAGAACCCGGAGTCCACGAGCTTTCGGAAGTTGGCGACCGTGTTGGGCGCGTCCTTCTCGAACAGCTCGATCGTCATCGTGCCCTTCTCGGTCTCCATCACGGCTTGCATGGCGGCCGGAACGACCGCCCGGTCTAATAGTTTCGCCCACCCGGGCGGGGGATTCATGCGAAACGCAAGGCGTCTTAACGAGCGTGAAAATCGCCCTTTTGGCCTGCATCCACGGAAACGCCCGCGCGCTCGCCGACGTCCTGTCGCACGCCCGCCGGAAGGGCGCGGAAGAAATCCACGCGTTGGGCGACCTCGTGGGAGGCGGTCCCTCGCCGCTTGCCACGGTGAAGCTTCTCCGCAGAAACGAAGTCCGCTGCCTGGCCGGCGAGTGGGACGTCGCCGTCGCCACGGGCAAGCCCCTTCCGCCCGGCGCCTGCGGACCGGCCGGCGACGCCGCGCAGGCGTTGGAAGAGACGCGCGACGCGCTGGACGCGGCGAGCCTCGCGTGGCTGCGCTCGCTTCCCGCCGGGACTCGCTTTGCCCGGGCCGGCCGCACGTTCGCGCTCGCGCACGGCCACGGCCCCCGCGGCGTGCTCGCGGCCGACGTGCTCGTCCTCGGACATCTGCACACGCCATCCGTCGCGCGATCGTCGACCGGGCTCCTGCTGCAACCGGGAGCCGTCGGGGACGGGCCCGAGGCGTCGTACGTCCTGCTGGACGACCAGGCGCTTGCGGCAAGCGTGGAGCGCGTGCTCGTCGACGTGCGGGTTCCCGCGACGGCGTAGGCTGGGCGAAGGGTATTTCGCGGCGCCGCGATTCCACCCGCGTGCAGCGCGACCTTGCCGCCATGGCCGCCCGCCGCCACGATCTCCTCGTGATCGGCGGCGGAATCCTTGGCACCGCCATCGCCCGAGACGCCGCGCTGCGGGGGTACTCCGTCGCCCTCGTCGAGAAGGAGGACTGGGGGTACGGCACGAGCTCCCGCAGCACGCGCCTGGCGCACGGGGGCCTGCGGTACCTCGAGCAGTGGGACTTTGGTCTCGTCCGGGAGGCGCTCGTCGAGCGGGAACGCCTCGTCCGCAACGCGACGCACCTCGTGCGCCCGCAACGGTTCCTGCTCCCGGTCTACCGCGGCTCCCGCGTTCCCGCCTGGAAGCTGCGGCTGGGCCTGTGGCTCTACGATGCGCTTGGCGCCGGCGGTCTTCCGCGGCCCGGTTGGCTCTCGCGCGAGCAGGCGCTTGCGGCCGAGCCGGCCCTGCGCAAGGACGGCCTCCTTGCGGCCGGAACGTACTGGGACGCGCGCATCGCAAGCGTCGAGCGGCTGTGCCTCGAGAACGCGCTCGACGCCGCCGTCGCCGGCGCCGCCGTGGCCAACCACGCGGCCGTCGAGGGGTTCCTGCGCCAGGGGGAACGCGTCGTCGGCGCGGTCGTGCGCGACGTGCTCACGGGGGCGCGCCACGAGATCCGCGCGCGTCTTGTCGCAAACGCCGCCGGGCCGTGGCTTCCCGAGCTGGCCGGCGTCGCGGGCGTGCGGGTGCCGCACCGCCGCTCGCGCGGATCCCATCTTGTCGTGCCCAACTTCCTCCGCGAGGCGGTTCTGCTGCGGGCCGCGCGCGACGACCGCGTGTTCTTCGCGATTCCGCTGGACGGAAGCGCCCTCATCGGAACGACCGACCTTCGGGACGACCGGTCCCCCGACCTCGTCCGCTGCGACGAGGAGGAAGCGCGGTACCTGCGGGAGGAGGCGGCGCGCTACCTCGGCTTCTCGGACGAGGTCTGGTACGCCACCTGTGGCGTGCGCCTGCTTGTCGATGAGCCTGGCAAGACCGAGGGGCAGCTGTCGCGGCGGCACGAAATCCGCGACCACGCCGACGACGGCGCCCCCGGCCTCTGGAGCGTGCTCGGCGGCAAGATCACGACCATGCGCCAGGTGGCCGAGGACGCCGTCGACAGGGCGAGCGTTCGGTTGGGTGCGCGGGGCTGGTGCGAGACGCGCGACCGCCCGCTCCCCGGGGCGGCCAGCCTCGTGCGGCGCCGGCTGGCCCGACAAGGGCAGGCGGCGGGGCTTTCGCCCACCACCGTCGAGCACCTGATCGGGCTTTACGGCTCGCGTTCCGCGCAGTTGTTTGAGGCGTGCGCGCGCGAGGCCGCGCTTGGTGCGCCCGTGTGCCCGCACGCGCCCGACGTGCTGGCGCAAGTCGACGTTGCCATCCGCGAGGAGGGCGCTCTCACCCTTCAGGACATTCTGGTGCGCCGCCTTTCGAACGGCTCGGCCTCCTGCCAGGGCGAGGACGCGCTTGCTCGCGTGCTGGCTCGCGCGGCGGCGCTCCTCGGGTGGGACGACAAGCGGGTCGGGTCGGAAGAGGCCGCGTACCGGGCGTTTGCGGCCCGACGGCGGATCCCCTCGCCCGGCGCGGCCTTGCCCCATCCCGGCGAAGGCCCGCTCGTCTCCAAAGGCTAATATACGCATCCGCCGCATCGTCGGCCCCCGTGAGTCCATGAAGTACATCGTGGTCACGGGCGGCGTGCTGTCCGGCCTTGGCAAGGGAATCACCACGAGCTCGATCGGCCGGCTCCTCAAGGCCCGCGGCCTTCGCGTGACCGCCGTCAAGATCGACCCGTACGTGAACGTCGACGCGGGCACCATGAATCCCTTCGAGCACGGCGAGGTGTTCGTGCTCGAGGACGGGGGCGAGGTCGACCTCGACCTTGGCAACTACGAGCGCTTCCTCTTCACCAACGTCGGCCGCGAGCACAACGTGACCACGGGGATCGTCTACCGCAGCGTGATCGAGAAGGAGCGGCGCGGCGATTACCTTGGCAAGACCGTCCAGATCGTGCCCCACGTCACGAACGAGATCCGCGACCGCGTGAAGTCGGCGGCTCGCAAGTCGCAGGCGGACGTGGCGCTCATCGAGGTGGGCGGCACCGTGGGCGACATCGAGAGCGCGCCGTTCCTCGAAGCGCTCCGCCAGCTGCGCCTGGAAGCCGGAACCGAGAACGTCGCCTTCGTCCACACGACGCTTGTGCCCGTCATGGGGGCCGTGGGCGAGCAGAAGACGAAGCCAACGCAGCACAGCGTGAAGGAGCTTCGCGCCATCGGCATCGACCCGGACATGATCGTGTGCCGCGCAAGCGAGCCCCTCGACGACAAGACGAAGCAGAAGATCGCGCTCTTCTGCGACGTGAGCCCCGAGGCGGTCATCTCGGCGCCCGACGCACGGACCATCTACGAGGTGCCGCTCCTCCTGGCCGCCCAAAACGTGGACGAGTGGCTCGTGAAGCGCCTCAAGCTGTCCGCGCACCCGATGGATCTCACCGAGTGGAAGCGATTCGTCGACCGCGTCGTGAACCCAAGCCACGAGGTGACGATCGCCGTCGTGGGAAAGTACACGCACCTCGAGGACAGCTACCTCTCCATCAAGGAGGCGCTCCTGCACGCCGGCGCGCAGCTGTCGACGAAGGTGCGCATCAAGTGGGTCGAGAGCGAGGCGCTCGAAGGCTCCGCGATGCCGCAGGACGTGATCGGTCCCGTGGACGGCGTGCTCGTTCCCGGCGGGTTCGGTTCGCGCGGAAGCGAGGGGAAGATCCGCGCCGTCCAGTACGCGCGCGAGCGCAAGACCCCGTACCTTGGGATCTGTTTTGGCTTCCAGCTCGCCGTCGTGGAGTACGCGCGGCACGTGCTGGGCCTCGAGGGCGCCAATTCGACCGAGCTTTCGCCCAAGACGCCGCACCCGATCATCGACATCCTCCCCGAGCAGAAGCAGGTGAGCAACCTCGGCGGCACCATGCGCCTTGGCGCAAGCCCCGTCCGCATCGACCGCGGAACGCTTGCGGCCCGCCTGTACGGGGTCGAGGAGGTCCAGGAGCGCCACCGCCACCGCTACGAGGTGAACCCGGACTACCACGCGCGCCTTGCCAAGGGCGGGCTCGTGTTCTCCGGGAAGGACCCGGCCGGGCGCCTCATGGAGATCGCCGAGATCCCCGACCACCCGTACTTCATCGGCTCCCAGTTCCACCCCGAGTTCAAGAGCCGCCCCGAGAAGCCCGCCCCGCTGTTCCTCGGCCTTGTCGAAGCGGCCCTGGCTCGCGCCCGCGAACGCCACAAGCTTGCGACGGCCGCCGCACCGCCCACCGCCGAGCGCAAGCCCATGTCGCCTCCGTGAAGGGCGCATGATCCTTGCCTTGACGGGCGTGCCGGGCACCGGAAAGAGCGCGGTGGCCCGCGCGCTGGGCGCGCATGGCTGGCAGGTCCTCGACCTCAACGCGTGGATCCGCGGGCCCGGCTCGCGCGAGCCCGGCGTCGTCTTGGGACGCGACCCGCAGCGCGACAGCCTCGAGGTCGACGAGAGGGCGCTCGCCCGGGCCCTCGAGCGCACGTTGCGAAGCGCGCACGCCGACCTCGTCGTGGAGGGCCACCTCGCCCACCACCTCGTTCCGCTCGACTTCGTCGTCGTCCTTCGCTGCGCGCCCTCCGAGCTTCGCCGCCGCCTGGCCGCGCGCGGCTGGCCGCCGGAAAAGGCCGCGGAGAACGCGGAAGCCGAGGCGCTCGACGTCATCACCGCGGAGGTCGCAGAGCTGCGGACGCGCGAGCTTCTCTGCGCGGAGTTCGACACGACCGGGCGCGACGCCGCCTCGCTTGCCGCCGAGATCGACGCGCTTGCGCGTCGGCCCACCGCGGAAGCCTTAAACGCGCACCCGCTTGGAGCCTGCGACTGGAGCGACGAGGTGATGTCGTGGTACTAGACGCGCACCGCGCCCGCGTCGACTTCCTGCTCGACCCGTTCGTTCGCGCGTTTGCGGCCGCCGGGCTCACCCCCAACGCGCTCACGCTCCTGTCCTTTGCGGCGGCCGTTGGCGCCGGCGCCCTCTTCGCCACGGCCACGCTTGCGACGGCAAGCCTGCTCTTGGCCGCCGCGGCGCTCGTGTTCGTGAACGCGCTTCTTGATGCCTGCGACGGGAAGCTTGCGCGCCGGACCGGAGCGGCCAACCCGCGTGGCGACTACCTCGACCACGCCATCGACCGCTACGCCGACGTCGCTCTCTTCTTCGGCCTTGCGCTTGGCCCCTGGATCGAGTGGTGGTGGGGCTTCGCGGCCATGGCAGGCGTCCTGCTCACGAGCTACATGGGCACGCAAGCCCAGGCCGTGGGCGTCGGCCGCAACTACGCCGGGCTTTTGGGCCGCGCGGACCGATTGTTCCTGTTGATGGCGCTGCCCGTCGCACAGTGGGCGCTTTCCGGAACCGCCTTTGCGACCGTCGCCGACCGCAGCGTCCTTGGCTGGGGCATCGTCGCCATCGCGATCCTGTCCAACGCGACGGCGCTCCAGCGCTTCGCGCAGGGCTGGCGCGAGCTCGGGCGCCGCCGCTAGCGTTTCGTTTCAACGATCCGACCACGTTTCGTTCCAACGATCCGACCAATGTCTTGATCCTCGGTCGGGCCGGTCGACCCGCTTGGTGAGGCAGTGAAGCCGCAGATCGGGGTCGCCTTGGCCGTTGCCGCGCTTGCCGGAATTCCGCTTGTCTCGGGAATCCTCGTGACCTTCTCCATGCAAGGGGAGCCCGCTCCGGTCGAGGATCTCACGTCGTCGCAGACCGGTGAATCGACGCGATCGGACACGCGCCCGGCGCTCGCCGGCGCGATCCCCTCCGCGCAGGACTCGCTCAAGGAGGTCACGCGCATCGTGATCCGAAGCGACGCGGACTTCCGCCAGAGCGACGTTGCGAAGTTCGTCTCCGGATCGGGCACGCTTGCGGACCCCTACGTCTTCGAGGGGCTCAAGGTCCTCCACAACCTCTACATCCAGGACACGACCGTACCCATCGTCGTCCGGAACAACTACATCGCCGGCCGCCTTTCGTTGAACTACAACGCCGCCGACGTGCACGTCCACCACAACTACATCGGCGACCTGCGCGTGAACGAGAACATCCGGCGCGTGCAGGACCAGACCGGCGGCGTGATCGAGCACAACAAGATCGGCGCCATCGGGCAGATCCGCCACTACAACGGCGAGGTGCGGTACAACGAGATCGGTCCCCGGCCAAGCCACGTCGCGCGCGATTACCTCGGCGATACCGGCATCCTCTTCCTCAAGGACAAGCAGGTCGTCAACTTCGACGGCTGGCACAACGCCCGCATGCACCACAACGTCATCGACGGCTACGTCGAGCTGCAGCTCCACGGGCACAGCCACGGCTCCTGCTTCGAGTGCGAGCCGCACAACCACGCCGACGCGCAGAAGTCCGCCATGTACGACCACACGACGCGCTTCCACCGCTTCGAGTTCACGGACAACGAGGTCAAGATCGACAACGGCGTCGCCGTCCGCTACACGGACGTGGGCCACGCCGGCGACGACCGCACGGCCGCAAGCGAGGACGACGAGACGCTGCGCAAGCCCCACGTGCACTTCACGCAGATCGTGATCGCCCGCAACACGCTCGTCGGCGGCAGCCTCGTCGTGGACGTCTTCAACGCGAAGGACAAGCTCCACGAGATGGTGAACCCCGGAACGCTGACGATCGAGGACAACGTCGTCCGCGCGATCGAGGGCGAGCGCCCCGTCTGGTGGCTCTGGGGTTGGGGCCACCGCTCGGCCATCGAGATCCACACGAGCCGCGACGTCGACCTCCGCGTCGCGGGCAACGAGGCCGTCTTCACCGCGCGCGAGAAGGGCCCGCTCGAGCAGGCGCCGCTCGTGGGGCGCTGGTTTGGCGGCGACGACCCGGCGGCGATCCGCCTCACGGGCTTTGCCAACGCGAACCTTGCGATCCTCGACAACCGTGGCGCGGCCGACGCCTACGGCATCGACGCCCGCGACTTCGACGAGCGCACGACCTGGCACCTCTCCGGCAACCAGTTCCAAGCGCCCGAGCCCGTCCACTACGACGAGTCGGTGAAGAACGGGCCGTCCTAGGCGGCCGCGCCGCCTCCCGATCACGCCCGCCCCCGCATGCGTGCCTTCGAACGCGGGGGCGGGTGCCTCCCATTCCGTCGAGCCTTGGACCGAAAGGGTTTTCCGCGGCATGCCTTTGGTCCCTCGGAGACCATGTCGGTTGCCAACAACCTTCGGGCGATGGCCCTCATCTCGGTCCTGCTGGGCCTCTTTGCCGTGATCGGGTACCTCGTGGGATGGTTCTTCTTCGGCAACCCCAACGTGGGGCTCGTCCTGTTCCTCGTGCTCGCGCTTGCCATGAACTTCGCGAGCTTCTTCTGGGCGGACAAGATCGTGCTGCGGATGTACCGCGCGCGCGTGGTGGACGCGGCCAGCGCGCCGCGGCTCTACCGCGTCGTGCAGGACATCGCGCAGCGCACGAACATGCCCATGCCGCGCGTGGCCATCATCCCCGACGACTCGCTCAACGCCTTTGCCACCGGGCGCAACCCAAAGAACGCGGTCGTGGCCGCCACGCGGGGCATCCTCCAGGCTCTCGACGACGACGAACTCGAGGGCGTCATGGCCCACGAGATGGGCCACGTCATCAACCGCGACATCCTCGTCATGGGCATTGCGGCCACGGTGGCCTCGGCCATCTCGTTTGCCGCCTCGTCGGCCACCTGGGGCATGATTTTTGGCGGCGGAAACCGCCAGGGCGGCAACATCTGGCTTCTCCTCATCATCGCCATCACGGCGCCGATTGCCGCCATGATGGTGCAGCTTGCGATCTCCCGCGGGCGCGAATTTGGCGCCGACGCCACCGGCGCGCGCGTGTCGGGCAAGCCGCTCTCGCTTGCCCGCGCGCTCCAGAAGCTCGAGCGCCACAACAACCGCCACCCCATGGAGATCGGAAGCCCCGCGTCGGCCCACCTCTTCATCGTGCGGCCCTTCCGGGGCGGCGGCATGGTGCACC
>DATLFM010000027.1 GCA_035541015.1 Candidatus Thermoplasmatota archaeon | reverse complement strand
TCGCTCGCGTCCCATCGCCTTCATGGCCGAAGGGCCGACCGTCCGCTACAACGCCGAGCGTTTCCACTTGGCGCTTGCCGGCAAGAAGATCCGCAAGGCGTTCTGGCGCTCCCGGCAGATCGCCATCACGCCCGGGGACGTCGTCGGACGGGTCGTCGACCGGGTGGACTTTGCGGGAAAGAACCACCTGTTCTTCGTACGCGACCTCGGCGCCTTCCGCGTCCACTTCATGATGTACGGCAGCTCCCAGGTCGCATCGCCCAAGGATCCCTTGCGCAAGCCCGAATCGCGGGTGCGGTTCCTCCTCGAGGTGCGTGGCGCTCGCGTCGTGGTCTTCAGCGCGCCCGTCGTCCAGTTCTATGCGCAGGGCGCGGCGCTTCCGTTCCTCGATTCCCTGGGACCCGACGCGCTCAAGACTCCGTTCGACGCCGCGGAGTTCGAGCGGCGACTGGCGGCCTCGCCGCAAGCGACCGTCGCGCAAGCCCTGCTCGATCCCTCCGTCGTGGCGGGCGTCGGGAACATCTGGAAGAGCGAGATCCTGTGGGACGTCCGCGTGCATCCCGCGACCCCGCCGGCCATGCTCTCGCCCGACGAGCGACGGCGCATCGTGGCAAGGACGCCGGCGATCCTCCTTGCGGCGTACGATCGGATGCGCCGCGGAGAGCGCTCGAAGCTTGCCGCGTACCGACGCTCGCGGCAGCCGTGCCCGCGATGCGCGACGCCGATTCTGGGCCGCCACGTCGGGGGTCGCGGCACGTTCTGGTGCCCGCGTTGCCAGGAAGCGCCCGGCGCGGCACCCGAAGCCCTAAATGGCGAAACGGCGGTTTCCGCCTGAACATGCAGCCGACGGCGGGCGCCGCCTTCAACATGGCCGACTACTTCCTGTACGATCGGCTCGCGGAGGGGCGGGGCGATCGCGTCGCGATGCGCACGGACGCGGACGCTTGGACGTATGCGCGCGCGGCCGCGGAGTCGAACCGCTTCGGCAACGCCCTACGGGAGCTTGGCGTCGCCGCCGGGGACCGCGTGCTCCTCTCGCTCCCCGACGTGCCCGAATTCGCCGCGGGCATCTTCGGCACGCTACGCATGGGCGGCGTCGTCGCCATGGTGAACCCGCTGCTGCCGGCCGAAGATCTTGCGTACTACGTGGAATACACGGGCTGCCGCGCGATGCTTTGCGACGAATCCGTGGCGCAGAAGCTCGCCCCGATGCTTCCCCGCTTTATGACCCTAAAAGATTTGGTGGTCCTGGGGGGCGCCGCGCGCGCTGCGGGCGCCGCGGGCGATCGGGTGCACGCCTACGGCGCGCTCGTGTCGGGCCAGCCGCCGCGGTGCGAGCCCGCGCCGACTCGGGCCGCCGATTCCGCGTACTGGCTTTTCACCTCCGGCTCGACGGGCAGGCCCAAGGCGGTCGTCCACCGCCACGCGGACTTCCCGTGGAACTGCGAGCGGTACGCGAAGCTCGTCGTGGGCTACCGGCAGGACGACGTCACGCTCTCCGTCCCGCGCCTGTTCTTCGGTTACGGCACGGGCACGAACCTCTTCTTTCCTCTCGCCGTCGGCGCCACGACCGTGCTGTTTCCCGAGAAGCCCACGCCCGAGGCGCTCTTCGAGAAGATCGAGCGGCATCGGCCGACCATCCTCACGTCGGTCCCCACGTCGATCAACGCCATGGTGTCGGACGCCGAAGCCTCCAAACGGGACCTTTCCTCCCTGCGCGCCGTGCTCTCGGCCGGCGAGGCGCTTCCGCCCGAGCTGTACCACCGCTGGAAGAAGACGTTTGGTGTGGAGATCCTCGACGGCATCGGCAGCGCCGAGACGTTCCACATCTACATTTCGAACGCGCCGGGCGACGTCGTTCCAGGCTCGCTCGGAAAGCTCGTGCCCGGCTACGAGGCGCGCATTGCGGGAGCGGACGGACGCGAGGTGGAGGAGGGCGGCATCGGAACCCTCTGGATCCGGGGCGGAAGCGTGGGAATCGAATACCACGGCGCGCCGGAGAAGACGCGCGAGACGTTCGTCGACGGCTGGGTGAAGAGCGCCGACCTGTTCCGCCGGGACGCCGGCGGCCGGTTTTGGTACTGCGGCCGCGTGGACGACCTCCTCAAGGTGGGCGGCATCTTCGTCTCGCCCACGGAGGTCGAGGATTGCCTCCTCTCGCACCCGGCCGTGGCCGAGTGCGCGGTCGTGGCGTACCACGAAGGCGGCCTCGAGAAGCCGCTTGCCCTCGTCGTGCCGCGGCCCGGCCACCGGGCGGACGCCGCCCTTGCGCTGGAGCTTGCGCGCCACGCGAAGTCGCGCCTGGCCGCGTACAAGTTCCCGCGCCGCGTCCGGTTCGTCGAGTCGCTCCCGAAGAACGACCGCGGCAAGGTCGAACGCAAGCGGCTGCGCGACGAGGTCGCCGCAAACGGCCTTTCGGGATCGTTCGACACGGACGTGAGCGCCCGGGGAGGCAGGCCGTGATCGTGCTCCTGCCGCTTGGCGCGACCGAAGCGCACGGCCCGCACCTCCCGCTCGACACCGACACGCGCATCGCCTCGCTCCTGGCGCGTCGCTGCGCCGAGCGCTTGTCGCGCCGCGCGCCCGCGCGCGTGGCGGAGCCCTTCGTGGACACGTGCGCCTCCTTCGCCGCCTCGTTTCCCGGCACGATCTCGGCGGACCCGCACGACGAGCGCAAGCGGCTCGTGGACGCCGCGGAGGGCCTCTTGCGGCAAGGCGCCGGGGGGGTCGTGCTCGTGAACTTGCACTTCGACCCGGGGCACCTTCGCGCCGTGCGCGAGGCCATGCTCGACCTTCAACCGGGCGCCTCGGGCCGCGTCGTGTTCCCGGACTTTACGCGCAGGGCCCACGCGGCGGCCATCGGCGGCGAGTTTGCCACGGGCGCTTGCCACGGCGGCGAGTTCGAGACGAGCCTCATGCTCGTGGCGGCGCCGGACCTCGTCGGCTCCGAGTTCCGGTCGCTTCCTCGCCTTCCGGTCGACCTCGCGGCGGCCATTCGCGCGGGCAAGACGTCCTTCCGCGAGGTCGGGATGGATCGCGCGTACTGCGGCGACCCCGCTCGCGCGACGGCCGAGGAGGGCGAGCGGCTGCTCGGCGTGCTTTGCGAAATCGTCGAGAAGGCGTGCGGCGATCTCGCGGCGCTCCGCTAGCGTTGCCGCCCGCGCGCCGGCGCGGACGCGCGGCCGCCGCGTGCTCCATCGCTACGGACGTTGGAAGCGGACCTTTAAGGGTTCGCGCGTCGAATCCGAACCGTGGACGAAGCGATCCCCCGTCGCGTCGAGGCCGTGCTGCCCAGCCGCGAGACGATCGAGGGGGCTGGCGTGCACTTGAAGCGCGCCTTTGGCGCAAACGAGGTGCCCAAGCTCGACCCGTTCCTGCTGCTCGACGACTTCCGCTCCGACAACCCGCTCGACTACGTGGCGGGCTTCCCCTGGCACCCGCACCGCGGCATCGAGACCGTGACGTACATGCTCGACGGCTTCGTCGAGCACGGCGACAGCCTTGGCAACGCAGGCGTGATCGGGCCGGGCGACGTCCAGTGGATGACGGCCGGAAGCGGCATCGTGCACCAGGAGATGCCGCGTGGGCGCGAGAACGTGATGGGGGGCTTCCAGCTCTGGGTCAACCTGCCGCGCAACCACAAGATGACCGACCCGCGCTACCAGGAGTTCCGCGCGGAGAAGATCCCCGAGGCGCAGGCCGGCAAGGGCGCGCGCGTGCGGGTCGTCGCCGGATCGGTTGCCGGCGTGGAGGGGCCCGTGCGCGACATCGCCGTGCAGCCCCAGTATCTCGACGTGCGGCTGGAAGCGGGGCGTTTGTTCGAGCAGGCGATCCCCAGGGGTCACCGCGCGTTCGCGTACGTCGTTTCGGGCCGCGCGAGCTTCGACCCGGACGGGCGGGAGACGACGGACGCCGAGAACCTCGTCCTCCTTCGCGACGGCGACCTCGTGCGCGTGCGGACGGGCGCGGACCCCGTGCGGTTCCTTCTCGTCTCGGGCAAGCCGCTTGCCGAGCCCGTGGCCTGGTGGGGCCCGATCGTGATGAACGACCGGCGGGAGCTGCAGCAGGCCATCACGGAGTTCCACGAGGGAACCTTCGTGAAGCACGGTGCCACCGTGCGCAGTTGACGCGGGCGGGGTTTCGACACGTTTTCATAGCCCGACGGGCGTCGGGACGCCGTGCTGGGGAGACGCGGTCGCGCGTGGGCTCCGCTTGCGATCGCCGCCGTGGGTGCGCTTCTTGTGGCCGGCTCGACGCTGGCCCAACAGGCGTCCTGCCCGTCCGAAACGTCGGGCGCCTGTGCGCCCATCCTGTGGCAGCGCGTGGCCTTGCCAAGCGGCGAGGTGGCCGGGCTTGCCTTCTCGCCGGCCGACCCCAACGTCGTGTACGCCGGCTTTGACGCAAACGCCCACGCGTTCTACCGGTCCACCGACGCGGGAAAGACTTGGAGCCGGCTCGCGGGCCCGTACGACCATACGAAGGGCGTGGCCGCGAGCCCAAGCGATCCCCAGATCGGCTACGCCGTCATGCCCGAGTCCATCTACACGACGGACCTCTCCGTCGAGCCCACACGACGAAGCTCGCAGGATCGTCCGGACGCGCGGACGCAGACGCAGAGCATCTTCGGCCTGCAACGGAACAATCCCATGGTCGACCTTGTGGCCGTGGCGGTGGCGCCCGCGAACGCCGACGTGCTGTATGCGGCCGTGGGCGGCGGAAGCCTGGGGCCCGCCGGAGACGCGCCGGCCATTCTGTTCGGCTCGACCGACCGGGGCGTGACGTGGAACCGCGGGGACCCCGCCCTGACGACGATCGGTTCCATCGCCGTGGATCCGAGGGACTCCGCGCGGCTGCTCGTGGGTGCGCAGGACGGCGTGTACGAGACGCGGGACCTGGGCGCCACACTCGTGCGCCTTGCGGCAACCAGCGACCTCGTGCGGTCGATCGACGCCTCGCCCGACGGCTCGTCCTGGTACGCCGCGACCCTCGCGCGGCTGCTGCGGTCCACCGACGGGGGCGTCTCGTGGGCGGACGCGACG
>DATLFM010000026.1 GCA_035541015.1 Candidatus Thermoplasmatota archaeon | reverse complement strand
CCGCCGGGTCGCGCTCCGCGGCCAGGCGCGGTTGCCAGACGGCAGGGTTCCCCACTGCAAAGACGTGGGAGCCTTCGTACGCGTGTCCGTCCACGCGCGAAAGCACGCGCCAGGCCAGCACGTGGCGGCCTTCGTCGAGCGGGGGCAGGACCGCGCTCGCGGCCAGTCCTTCCACCTGCGTCAAGAGGCGCACGCGCGATCCGTTGGGCAAGTCAAGCTCGAGAAGGGAGGCCGACGGCTCGATCGCTTCGCTGAAGACGATCCTCGCCTCGGCGGGCCCCACCGTGTACACGCCGCGCGCGGCCGGCACGGCGTCCACGGGCTGCGGGTGCGCGTGCGCGACCGCCGAAGCAAGGAGCAGCGCCAGCGGCGCGAGCAGGAGCAGGGTCCGCGGACAACCGAGCATCGGGCGTCAGCCCCGCCAGGCACCAAAGCCTTTTTATCTTCTCCCCGGCTTGCCGCCGCGTAGGTGGCCCGATGACCCGGGGACCCGAGTTCGAACGGGACATGTCGCAATTCTACGCGGAGCGCACCGTGGAAGCCATCATTCTGCTCAAGGTGGACACCCAGAAGGCCGACGACATCGCCGGCCGCCTGGCCGAACTCAAGAACATCCAGCACGCCTACCTCGTCACGGGCGAGGACGACATCGTCGTGAAGACGAGCTTTGGGAGCTACAAGGAGCTCAAGGACTTCATCATCAAGATCCTGGCCCCGATCGAAGGGATCGAGGACACGAAGACGATGATGATCGTCACGACGTACAAGGAGAACGGGAAACGGAACGAGTAGGCGCCTTTCTTGGCGCTTGCCTCGTCGGTCGGCCCCGTCCGGATCGTCACGTCGTGAACGTCCGCAGCCGGTCCGCCCACGCGCTCGTCGCGTCGGTGGCGTTGAGCCGCACGGTGTAGCTGCCTGCCACGTCCGGGGTGAACGTCACGCTTCCGCCGGCGGCCGTCCAGCCGGAAAGCGCGCTTCCGGCCGGGACCGAGACCGCGTGCCAGTTGAGAAGGTACGGGCCGGTTCCGCCGTGCGCCATGCCGCGGAGCGTCCCCGACGTGCCAAGGAAGATGCGCGCGGGGCCGTCCGTGCTCGCGACAAGCGGGAAGGCCGGTGGCGAAAGCGCGGCCTGCACCCCCGCGTAGGCGTCCACGAGACCGTAGCCTTGCGCGTTGTCCCACGTGAGGCCGAACTTCCCGTCGCGCGTCGCCTGCGGCGCGCTTTGGGTGCCGATGCGAGTTGCCGTCCATTGCAGGAGGTCGCGCACCGGGACCGCACCGACCTCGCCCATGCGATCGTGGTTGCCAAGGTCGACGGGCGCAAGCGCTGGGTTGGCCTGCAGGAGGAGCGCGACGACGCCGGCCACGTGCGGGGCGGCCATCGACGTTCCCGTGAGGCCGACCGTTCCCACGCCGCTCCGGGCGAGCGCCGCCTGGATCGCCGTTCCGGGGGCGGAAACGTCGGGCCGCAGCTCGTCGAGGAAGTCCGTGTCCCCGTCGCTGAGGCGCGGCCCGCGCGAGGAGCTTGTGATCACGATGTCGTCGTGGCGGCTCACGGTTCCGCGCGTGTCGGAGTTTGCCACGAGGATCGCGCCGTCGGGACCCTTCGTGAGCGTTCCGGAGTTCGGGCCCGCGTTGCCGGCCGAGAAGACGACCACGACGCCGCTGCGCACGACCGTGTTCACCTTCTGCGCGATCGTGGTGTGCGGGTGTCCGTTGTCGACCGAGAGGCTGAGGCTCGCGACGTCGATGCGGTCGGCGCCCGGTGGGCCGTAGCAGGACACGCCTGCGTTGTAGTCGAGGATCCAGTCGAGCGCGAGGCCCAAGCCGGTGGGGTAGAAGAGCCCGATCCCGCCGGCCGTGAGCACGCGGATGTCCACGAGCTTCGCCTTGGGCGCCACGCCGGTGGGCAGGAGGCCCCCTGCGGTCGTGCCCGCGGCGATTCCCGCCACGTGGGTGCCGTGGACGTGCATGTCGTCCGGGTCCACGCAGCCGACGCCGGTCATGCCCGGGGAGAAGTCGGCGCCCGTGACGAGCTTGGGGTCGATCGTGAGGGGGTTGTCGTCGAGGTCGTCGAGCGCAAGGTGCGTGTTGTCGATGCCCGTGTCGAGGATCGCGATCACGATGCCCTCGCCGCGAAAGCCGGCGCCGTGCGCCGAAAGGAGGTGGTTGAGCCCGTCGAAGGTGGGGACGGTGGAGGACGTGACGCGGGTGGCCGGCGTCGCGACCGCAAGATCGAGACGCATGGGCGGGAGGAGCTCCACGCCCCAGACGCCCGGCGCAGTCGCAAGCCCGGCGGCGCGCGCGTAGGGAATCTCCACCTGGATGTCGTCCCAGTTGCGGAAGACGTACGTCCGCAGCGCGCCAAATTGCGTCTCGAGAAGGCGTGCGTCGTCGGCCGTCGGACGGCGGTCGTAGTGGACGTGGAGGTACGCGAGTCCGGCCGCGCCCTCGGCAAGCGCGCGGTCGAGCGCGTCGTCAAGTCCGTTGCCATCGGCGTCAAGCGCCCAGTCGCGCGTGCCGGCAAGCGAAGGCTCCAGCGATCCGTGGGCGGGCCCAAGAAGGACCCCCGCGGAGGAAACCACGAGCAAGGAAACGACCAACGCCGAACGCACAACCCTGGACATTCGAGCAGCTCCCGGCGCTTCCACAGCTTGAGCTCACTTAAGCCTTCTCTGGATACCCTCTCAAGGTTCCAACAGAACGGCCGCTCAGGCCACCACCGCGCGCGTCTGCCCGAAGAGGAGCAGGACGAACATGAGAGCGATCATCGCGTAGAGAACGTAGAGCATGTGCTTGCGCTTGCGCTGGTGCGCCTCCAAACCGCGCGCGCACTCCGGGGAGCAGGTCTTCTCCTCCACCTGGATCGCCTTGCCACAGATCTGGCAATGCGCGTGCTGGGGGATCTGGACCATCAGGCCTTCCCTCCGCCGGGGCGACCGCGCGCCTCGACGACGCTTCCGTGGAAGGGCTCGCCAAGGAGAGCCTTCCGGAGCTCCTCGAATTTGCGCCCGTTCACGACGCGGCACTCGAGGCCGCTTCGGGCCAGGATCTTCACGCCCGTGGGGTCGATGACGCCCGCCGAACCGGCCTCCTGCGTGGCGTCGCGCGTGATGTGGACGAGCTCCTGCGCCGAAAGGCGGGAAAGGAGCTTTGCGTCCGGATGCTTGCGAGGATCGCGGTCGTACACGCCGTCCACGTTCGTCGCGATGACGAGGCGGTGCGCTCGCGCTTTTTCGGCGAGCATGGTCGCCACGGCGTCGGTCGTGTGCCCCGGGTGCGTGCCCCCCATGACGACGATGGGGTGCGAGCGGGAGGCGAGGAGCGCCTCGTCGAAGCTCTCGGCCGGACGCGGGTAGGCGTCGGGCAGCGCGCCGAGGAGCACGCGCGCGTTCACGCGCGTGATGGCGATGCCAAGCTCGTCGAGCGCGCTCTCGTCCACGCCAAGCTCGCGGGCGGCGCGGATGTAGGTGCGCGCCGTCGATCCGCCGCCGACGACGGCGAACACGCGGCAGGTTTTCGCCGCGCGCTCGAGCACGTCGGCGATGTCGCGCGCCAAGGCCGGCTCGGGACCCTTGTCCGTGAGGAAGATGCTGCCGCCGATCGACACGACGACGCGGTCCATCGGGAGCGCGGAACGGGCCAGGGCGGCATGAAGCTGCCGGGAAGCGCTCCGCCGGGCGGCTCGACGGAAAGGGTTAGGTCGTCTTGCCGCGTACGGCGCGCGTCGCATGGCCAAGGAGTCGAACACGGACCTTGCCCGCTACGAGTTCAAGCGGGCGCTCGAGGAGCTCGCCCGCGCCAAGGGACGCGGCACGGAGATGGTGACCGTGTACGTCCCGGCGAGCAAGGTCATATCGGACGTCGCGAACTACCTCCGTGGCGAGTACGCCCAGTCGACGAACATCAAGTCGACGAGCACGCGAAAGAACGTGACGGGCGCCATCTCCTCCATCCTATCCGAGCTCAAGCACTTCGGAAACGTCGCTCCCGATTCCGGAATCGCGATCTTCGTGGGCGCCAAGGCCGTGGGCGCCGACAAGACGCGCATGGTCAAGCACGTCGTGCTGCCGCCCGAGCCCGTCACCTCGTTCCTGTACCGCTGCGACAGCCAGTTCTACCTCGAGCCCCTCGAGAAGATGCTCCACGACAAGGAGACGTACGGGCTCCTCGTCGTGGACCGCCAGGAGGCGACGATCGGCTTCCTGCACGGCGAGCGCATCGACGCCGTGAAGAACATGGAGTCCATGGTTCCCCGCAAGCACACCATGGGCGGCCAGTCGCAGCGCCGTCTCGAGCGCCTCATCGAGGAGGCCGCCGAGAACTGGTTCAAGAACGTCGGCGAGAAGGCGACGGAGATCTTCATGGCAAAGTCCGTGAAGGGCCTGCTCATCGGCGGCCCCGGCTACACGAAGACCTACTTTGCCGAGGGCGGCTTCATGCACCACGAGCTGCAGAAGAAGATCATCAACACCTTCGACACCGGCTACACGGACGAGTACGGTTTGAAGGAGCTCGTGCAGAACGCGCAGGAAACGCTGCGCGAGATGGGCCTCACGCGCGAGCGCGACATCCTCGGGCGCTTCCTGCGCGAGATCGTGAAGGAGGGCGGCCAGGTCGCCTACGGCGAGCCCCAGGTCCGCCACGCCCTGTCCATCGGCGCCGTGGACACGCTGCTTCTGTCCGAGACGCTCCGCCGCTCGCGCGCCACGATCAAGTGCGACGGCTGCGGGCACGAGGAAAACCGGACGACCGGCGACCTCGACAAGCTCGCGGCCGAGCTCGACCGCTGCCCGCAATGCAACAGCCCGTCGTACTCCATCGCCGACTCCCGCGACATCGTCGACGAGCTCTCCGAGCTTGCGTCGAACACCGGCTCGAAGGTGATGATCGTCTCCGACGACACCGAGGAAGGCAAGAACTTCGTGAACGCCTTCGGCGGGATCGGGGCGCTGCTGCGCTTTCGCGTGCAGTGACGGTGAGCGCGCGGTAAGCGAGCGGCCAAGCGCACGCCGCACGGGAATTTTGGCAACGCGCTTGAACCGGGGCGCGCCTTGGACGAACCCGACATGACCCTTGGGGCGCGCGTGGCCGACGAACTTCCCCTGCGCGGCCGGTTTCCGCTGCGCGTCGCAGACGCCCTGTTCACCGTCGCCTCGGCTTGGTTTGCCGCCATGGCGATCCTGGCGCCCGAGCTCCACGCGCTCGGCCTGTGGCCGCACGCGTACTTCGTCGCCATGAGCGCGCAGTTTGCCACGCTCGCGCTCGCCTGCCTCGAGCCGCGGCGGCTGTCCCCCGCGCCCGCCGCCTCGCGCGCCCGCGCGGTTGCGACGCTTGTCCTTTCCCACGGCCTGCTCGTCGTCGCCTTCCTCCTCATGGGCTTTGCCGACGCCATGGTGGGTGGCGTCGTCCTCGGCGGGCCGGCCGGCGCGCTGCCGCACCAGGGCCAGCTTGCCATGGTGCTCACGGGGGCGTGGGCGAGCATGCTTGCAGGCGTGCTTGCGCTTCGCGCTTTCCGCCGCCACGCGGGCCGCTTCTCGCGCGCCGACGCCGCGGCCGTCGCGGCCGCGCTTCTGGCCGGCGCGGTTGGGTACTGGGGCTGGAGCTGGAGCCGGTTCTATCCCACCTACGACGGCGAGTGGTTCAGCCTGTGGCAGGTGGGCGCGCTGAACGTTGCCGTCGAGGGCACGATCTTCCGCTTCCTGCTCGTGGCCGTGCCCCTGGCGCACGTGCTGCTGCTCGCCTTTGCCGCCACGCACGTGGCGCGCGGCGCGCGGGAGCCTGCCGCCGGTTTGGCCTGACCTTGCGATGAATGTTCATCGCAACGTCCGGCCTCGCTTCCCTCGTCAAGCCTAAGCCGTGGAAGGCCATCGCCCCCGCGTGCGCGCGATCAAAGCGGCAGGCGTCCTCCTTCTCGACGACGTTCTCGTGGTCGTGGCGATCCTCGTCGTGGTGGGCCTCCTTGCGCCCTCGTGGCTGCCGTGGGGAGCGCTTGCCGCGGCAGCGTACGTCGTCGGGAAGATCGTCGTCTTCCGGGCCCACTTCCGGCGACCGGCCGTGGGAAGCGAGGCGATGGAAGGCGACCTCGCCGTCGCTCTCTCCGATCTTGCGCCCGAAGGCCAGGTGAAATGGCGCGGCGAGATCTGGCAGGCCCGCGCCGCGGCGCCCGTCCGGGCCGGCTCGCGCGTGCGCGTCCGGCGGGCCGACTCGCTCGTGCTCGACGTCGAGCCCGCCTGACCGCAAAGCCTCATCTACCTCGTGGCAAATGCCCGCGCGCCATGCACGATCCGCTCGACGACCTGCGACGCGAGGCGCAGGCCCGGCTCGAGGAAGCCGTGCACGCGCTGGGTCTTGAGGGCGTGGACGTGCGCCTGGCCAAGGCGCCCGAGGGCAAGGGCGACTTCGCGCTGCCCTGCTTTGCCCCCGCCGCGAGGCTACGGCGCAAACCGCACGAGCTTGCCTCCGAGATCGCGGCCGCGCTCCCCCCCTCGCCCAACTTCGACGCCCGCGCGGAGGGCCCGTACGTGAACGTCGTCCTGCGCGACGCGCCGCTCCTTGCCTCCGTGCTCGCGGCCGTCCGCAAGCACGGCGCGGGCTTCGGGCGGCATCCGGCGACGGGGCGACGCGTCCTCGTCGAGCACACGAGCGCGAACCCCAACGGGCCCTTCCACGTGGGTCGCGCGCGCAACCCGATCATCGGCGACGCGCTCGCGCGCGTGCTCTCGGCCGCGGGCGAGGACGTCGCGACCGAGTACTACGTGAACGACCTTGGCAAGCAGGTGTGCATCCTCGCCTGGGGGCTTGCCAACCTGCAGGGCGAGCGCCAAGAGGCGCTCGTGGCGCGGCACGGCGATCTCGCGCGCCCCCGCGCGCCCGAACGTCAGAAGGCCGACCACCGGCTCGTCGGATACTACCAAGCCGCAAGCGCTCTTCTGGAAGCCGACGCCGAGGTCAAGGCCGAGATCGACGCCCTGGCCGCTCGCGTGGAGCGCGATCCCTCCGCCGCGGCCGAGATCGTCCAGCCGGTCGTGCGCGAGTGCCTTGAGGGCATGCGGGAGAGCCTCTCCCGCATCGGCGTGACGATGGGCCGTTTCACGTGGGAGTCGGAATTCGCCGGCGAGCCTGTCGAAGGCGTCCTCGCGTCTCTTGCCAAGGTGCCCGAAGCCGGCACCGAGGACGGGGCGCTGTTCCTCGACCTTGCCTCCCACGGCATCCACGGAAAGGAAACTCGTTTCTTCCTCACGCGGAAGGACGGAAGCTCGCTGTACACCACGCGCGACGTCGCGTACCACCTCTCGAAGCTCGAGCGCGTGGGGCAAAACGGGCGCGCGGTGAACGTGCTTGGCGAGGACCACAAGCTCGAGGCAAAGCAGGTCGCCATCGCGCTCTCGCTCCTGCTCGCCCCGCGGGCCCGGCCGCTTGCGCAGAATCCCAACGGCGTGGCGCTCCTCCGAGCCGACGACGACGTCCGCGAGATCGTGCCCGTCTTCTATTCCTTCGTCTCGCTGCCGGAGGGCAAGATGAGCACGCGCCGCGCGCGCGTGGTCACCCTCGACGACCTCGTCGACGAGGCGCACGAGCTCGCGCTCGAGGAGGTCCGCAAGCGGCGCGGGGACGAGCTCTCCGAGGAGGCGATGGGACGCATCGCGGAGATCGTCGGAACGGGCGCGCTGCGCTTCAACATCGCCGGCGTGCAGGCCGAGAAGCAGATCGTCTTCCGCTGGGAGGAGGCGCTCGACTTCGAGGGCGCTTCGGCGCCGTTTGTCCAGTACGCGCACGCGCGCGCGGCAAGCATCCTGCGCAAGGCGGCCGACGAGGGCGCGCAGCCCTCCTGGAGCGCGGAGCCGCTTGCGCATCCCTCCGAGGCCAAGCTCGCTCGCGTCCTGGCGCGCCTGCCGGGCGTCGTGCGGGAGTGCGCGCTGGAGCTCAAGGTCCATCCGATCGCCCCGTTTGCGGTCGCGGTCGCGGGCACGTTCAACGAGTTCTACCGGGATTGCCCGGTGCTCGCCGCCGAGCCCGCGCTGCGCGACGCGCGCCTGTCGCTCGTTGCGGCGACCAAGCAGGTGCTCGCGAACACGCTTGCGCTCTACGGCGTCGTCGCGCCCGAGAGCATGTAGGTTTCCTGCGCATGTGCGCAGGAATCGTCATTCCGGTCCGGGCGCCCGCCGCCGCTCGCGTTCGCGGACGGCCTCACGGCGGGCCGGCTGGAACTCGAGACCTTCCGACCGCCCGGCCACGTCCTGCTCCCCGCCTCCCGCCGTCGCCGTGCCGGAGGCAAGCGTCTCGCGCTCCTGGCGGCGCGGGGGCTCGCCGGCGCCCCCGCTGGGCGGCGGAGGTCCGGGGGGCGTGGGCGCGCTCTGCGCCCGCACGGGCTGCTCGGGCGGCAGGCGGTCGGCCTTCGTCGGGCGGCGGATCGTCTTCAGGACGCGCTTGGCTCCAGTCAGGATCTTCGCCTCGTTCTTCGCGCTGTGCGTGAGTTCGAGGAAGACGGCGTCCGCGAGGTCCTTTGCCAGAACGGCGATGTCCGAGATGCTCACCACCCCGAGGAGCTCGTCCGTCTCGCTCACGACCGGCACGCGCTTCACCACGCCGGCGCTTCGCAGCGTGTCCACCGCGGAGAAGAGCGTGTCCTCGAGCGTGAGGGTGGCGGGGTTTTCCGTCATGACGTGCGCCACGGGCGTTTCGCCCGGAAGGTCGTCGCCGAGCACGCGCAGGGTGAGCTGGCGATCGGTGACGATGCCCACGACGCGGCTGTTCCGCAGGACGATGACCGAGCCCACGCCCTTGTCTTGCATGAGCCGGGCGACGTCGCGAACGGGCGTCGTGTCGCCGCAGGCCACCGGGTTCTTCGTCATGAAGTGCTCGACGTGCATGGGCTTCCCCGCAATTGCCTCCGCCCCGCGGCCTTTAGGGATTCGGGGACGGGCGCCGGGATTGGCGGGCTAGCCGGCCGGAGCAACGGCCGTCCGTCCGCCGAGGTGCCGGGCGAACCAGCCGGCCGCCAGGCGAGCCACCTCGTCGAGCGCGCCGGGCTCCTCGAAGAGGTGGCCTGCCGAGGGCACGATCGCGATCTCGGAAGGACCGGCAAGCGCGGCGCGCGCCTGCCGGTTGAGCGCGAGGACCTCCGGGTCGGCCTCGCCCACGACGAAAAGCGTGGGCGCCCGAACATGGGGAAGCGCGCCGGCGGCAAGGTCCGGCCGACCCCCGCGCGAAACGACGGCCGCCACGCGAGCGGGAATTTCGGCGGCCGCCAGAAGCGCGGCGGCCGCTCCGGTGCTGGCGCCGTAGAGGCCGACGGGAAGCCGCGCCGTCTCGGGGCGCTGCGCGAGCCAATCGACGACGCCGCGGACGCGATCGCCAAGCATGCGCACGTCGAAGCGGTACTCGCGCGTGCGCTCGTCCACTTGCGCCTCCTCGTCCGTGAGAAGGTCGCACAGCAGCGTCGCGAATCCTGCGTCCGAGAGCGACCGCGCCGTTCGCGCGTTGCGAGGACTGTCGCGTCCGCTGCCGCTGCCGTGCGCGAAGACCACGACGCCGCGCGCAAGCGCGGGAGCGGTCATCCGACCGGCAAGCTGCACGGGACCAAGGTCGATCGTCACGTCGCGCTCAAGCAGCCTCGCGCTCGTGCGGGCAAGGACGGTGCGGACCTCCTCGTCGGTCGTGGGCGAGAAGTCGTCGTACCACAGGCCCACCGCGCGGAACTCGGGCGGGCGCAAGGGGCAGACGACCTCGTCGGCGACCTCCTCCAGGGCCGCCAGGAGGTCCGGAGGACCCACGGGCACGGCAAGCACGACGCGCGCGGCGCCTTGAGCCCGCAGCGCGGCGACGGCGGCGCGTGCCGTCCCCCCCGTCGCAAGCCCGTCGTCGACGAGGAGGACGGTGCGACCGCGAACGTCGGCGGGCGGTCGGTTGCCGCGGTAGGCGCGCACGCGACGCGCAAGCTCGACGCCTTCCATGCGGGCGACGTCCTCGATCTCCTCTGCGCGAAGCCCGAGGGATTCCACGAGCGGGGCGTTGAGGATCGTCACGTCGCCCTCGGCGATGGCGCCAAAGCCGAGCTCCTCCCGCCCGGGCATGCCAAGCTTGCGGACGATGAGAACGTCGAGCGGAAGGGAGAGCGCCTTTGCGACCTCGTCGGCTACGACCACGCCCCCGCGCGGCAGCCCCACGACAAGGGCGCCGCCGCGGGCAAGCGCGTGGAGCCCCTGGGCCAGGCGCCGCCCGGCTTCCCGGCGGTCGGCGTACCGTTGGGGCGGGTCGGAGACGGAGCCGTCCCTCATGGCCAACGCCTCGCCGGGGAGCGGGTAAAGGTTTGCGGGACGAGTGGAGCGGGATCGCGCGGCCGGGTGCGACAGCAAGCATTTGCACACGATTATATTGTCGGACGGATGTAATTTCAGCGGGATGCATCATGGCCACGTTGGAGGAGACAGAGCTGCCCGGGCTCGGCTGGAAGTACGTTCTTCGGGACACCGACGCCGGCGACCGCTTCGTGCTCGTGACCCACCATGGCGGCAAGCGCGAGGTGTACCGCTTCGCCGGGGACTCCGACGCCCCGCTTGACGTCTTCACGCTCACCGAGGACGAAGCCCGCCGCTTCGCCGCCATGCTCCTTGGCGCCGTCGTCGCCCCCTCGCCTCGCCTCCGCGCCGCCCCGCCGCCCGCCTGAGGTTCTTGCGTGAGCGCGCTTGCCGAACCCGCGATCGCCTTCGCCGGCCTGCTCGTGGCCGGCTTCGTCGCCGCTCGCGTCGGTCAGTCGATGATCCCGGCGTTCGTGGTCGCGGGCCTGGTGCTGGGTCCTTCGGGCTTCGCGCTTGTCTCCGACGGGCCTCTGCTCCGGACGCTTGCCGAGCTTGGCGTCGTCCTTCTCCTCTTCTTCATGGGCCTGGAGTTCTCGCTGCGCAGGCTAACAGCCGGCGGACGGCGGACGGCCTACTACGGCCTCGTGAACCTCGCCTTCAACTTCCCCCTCGGAGTGGCGCTGGGCCTCCTGTTCGGATGGGACCTTCTGACCTCGGTCTTTCTCGGCCTTGTCGTCTACGTCACAAGCTCGGGCATCCTGGTGAAGACCGTCATCGAGCTGCGGCGGGTCGCCAACCGCGAGACCGAGACGGCGCTTGTCCTCTCGATCACGGAGGACATCTTCACCGCGCTGTTCCTCGCGGTCGTCGCCGCGGTGGCCACGGTGGGCACGTCGGACCCCGCGCGCTTGGCCGTGGCGCTTGGGGCAAGCCTCGGCTTCTGCTTCCTGTTCATCGTGCTCTCCCGCGTGGGCCAACCGTGGCTGCACCGCCTCTCCTCCATGCGCTCGGAAGAGCTTTTCCTCCTTCTCCTGCTCGCCCTCGTGCTCGTGGTCGCGCTGGGCGCGCAGGCCGTTGGGCTCTCCGGCGCCATCGGCGCCTTCTTCCTGGGCCTTGCCTTTGCCGACGTCGCCCAGGTGGGCCGAATCAAGGCCAAGGTTGTGCCGCTGCGCGACGTCTTCGTCGGGCTGTTCTTCTTCTCCTTCGGGATGGTCCTCGACCTCTCGGCGCTGCCCGAGGTCGCCTGGATGTTGCTCCTGGCCGTGCCCCTCACGATGGCCACGAAGTTTGCCACGGGGCTTGCCATCGGCGGTGCAAGCGGCGAGACTCCGCGCGGGCGCGTGAACCTCGCCACGGCGCTCTTGCCGCGCGGCGAGTTCTCCATCGTGGCCGCGGGGATCGCCATCGCCTATGGGCTCAACCCCGCCCTGGCGGCGTTCACCGGGTTTTATGTGGTGATAACGGCGGTGGTGGGCACCATACTGATGTCCAAATCCGGATTCCTGACGGAAATCCTGGTGAGAAATGGCCACCTGAGCGGAAAACTTGGTCGAGCCCAGCAGATAGTCGGTTACTTCAGGCGTTCGCCGTTTCCCCTTGCAACAAGGTTTAAGTTTTGATACCGTGTTAGGCCTTAACATGGGTTTGGGAGTCGTTGGAGCACGAGCGTACGAGAGCGAGGATCCGCTGGCTGGCCACCTGTTGTGCAACAATGGGCTTCTAAGCGAGCCCACCGAACAGGACCCGGAGATTCCGGTGCCCGAACCAAACGGAAGGAAATCCAGCCGCGTGGACGCCCTGGCCGCCGCGCTCGAGCGCAAGTTCGACATGGCGCAGGAGGACGCAACGGAGGTCGCGCGCATCGTCGACGAGACCTTTGGCACGGACGCCGAGGTGAACGACGACAACCTGGACCCCGAGACGCGGAGCATCTTCTACACGCTCGAGGCCAAGCGCCTCCTCTCGTTCCGCCGCGAGGAGTACGAGTGGGAGACCGGCGAGAAGCGCCGCGCGTTCTACTGGCGCGTCCGGCACGAGGAGCTCAACCGCATGGCCTCCGAGGACGATGGCCATCCGGCCAACGAGACCGTCTACGATTCGCTTCCGGCGCAAGTTTGGCGCCGCATCAACGCGTAGCCACGCAACGCCGCCTCGGCCCCCTCCTCCCGATTCGTCGGGGCGGCTTATCTCTCTCTTGTTGACCCCATAGCTAGAAAACCCCTCAACCTGTTCCTGCGGGGTGCCATGGAGGCCATCGTCCTCGCGGGCGGCTTTGGAACGAGGCTTCGCCCTCTCACGCTCACCCAACCCAAGCCCCTCCTTCCGCTCGCCAACGTGCCGCTCCTCGACCGCGTGATCGCCTCCATGCCCCCCGAGGTCGACAAGGTCGTCGTGGCCGTGAACTACATGGCCGACGAGATCCGGCGGCATTTCCGCGACCGTCCCCCCGGCATCGAGACCGAAGTCGTGCTGGAGGACCGGCCGCTTGGGACCGGCGGCGCCATCAAGAACTGCCAATCGCACGTCGAAGGAACCTTCGTCGTCCGCAACGCGGACCTCTACGACACGCTCGACCTCACCGGCATGCTCGCCTTCCACCGCAAGGAGGACGCGCTAGCGACGATCTCGCTTTGGCCCGTCGACGAACCCCAGCACTTTGGCGTCGTCGAGCTCGATGGCACCCGCATCCGACGGTTCGTCGAGAAACCGCCCCGGGAGGAGGCGCCAAGCAACCTCATCAACGCCGGCACCTACATCCTTGAACCCGAGGTCCTCGACCGGATCCCGGGAGGAAAGCAAGTCTCCATCGAGGCGGAAATCTACCCTCAAGTCGTTTCCACGCCGCGCGGCATGCGCGGCTACAACGTCCAAGGCTACTGGATCGACTGCGGCAGGCCCGAGACGTACCTTGAGGCGCACAAGCAGGTGCTCTCCGGCGCGCAGGGCGGCGTCGTCGTGGGCAAGGACGCCGTCGTCGAGGGCCGCCTGCAGCCGTGGGCGGCCGTGGGCGACCGCTGCACGGTCGCGCGCGGCGCGCGCGTCTTCGAGGGCGTGCTGCTCGAAGGCACGACGCTCGAAGCGGGCGCGCACGTCCTCGGCTCCATCGTCGGCCGCAACTGCCGCATCGGCGCAGGCGCGGGCGTCCTCTCCTCGGTCCTGGGCGACAACGTCACGGTCAAGCCCGGCGCCCGCATCGTCGGAACCACGGTCGATCCGGGCAAGCAGGCCGGCTAGCGCGGAGGGATTCGCACGGGCAAGCTCTTTGGAACCAACGGGGTGCGCGGAATCGCCAACGTCGAGATCACGCCCGAGCTTGCCCTCGAACTTGCCTGCGCCATGGGCACATACTGGCGCGCAGGGCGCGTGCTCGTCGGCGGCGACGCGCGCACGAGCACCCCCATGCTCAAGGCCGCCGTGACGGCGGGGCTTCTCGCCGCCGGCTGCCGCGTCGACGACGCGGGCGTGGGCCCCACGCCGGCCCTCCAGTTCGCCGTGCGCGAGGGCGGCTACGACGGAGGCGTCGTCGTCACCGCCAGCCACAACCCGCCAGAGCACAACGGGCTCAAGGGGACGGACAAGGGCGGCATGGAGCTCTCCCGCGAACAAGAGGACGCCATCGAGGCCCTCTACTTCGGCCGCAAGAGCGAGCGCTCGCCGTGGCACGACCTGCGCGGCGTGGGAGCCGTCCACGACGCCAACGAGCGCTACGTCCAAGCGATCGTGGCGCGCGTGGACCGCGAGCGCATCCGAGGCGCGGGCCTGCGCGTCGTGATGGATTGCAGCAACGGCGCCGGCGCCCTCACGGGGCCGTTTGTCGCGCGCGAGCTTGGCGCCCGCCTCACGACGCTCAACTGCCAGCTCGACGGCACCTTCCCGGGACACCCGAGCGAGCCCACGCCGGAGAACCTGAAGGACCTCCAACGCATGGTCGTCGAGACGGGCGCGAACCTCGGCGTCGCGCAGGACGGGGACGCCGACCGCGCCGTGTTCGTCGACGAGACGGGGGCCTTTGTCCCCGGCGAGCGCGTGCTCGCGCTCTTTGCCGGCATGGCCGTGCGGCGGGCCGGAGGCGGCGTCGTCTGCACGCCGGTCTCGTCGTCGCTGTGCGTCGAGGACCTCGTCCGGAAACACGGGGGCCGCGTCCTGTACACGGCCGTGGGAAGCCCCGTCGTCGCGCGCGCGATGGTGCGCGAGAAGGCGGTCTTCGGCGGCGAGGAGAACGGCGGCCTCATCTTCCCGGAGCACCAGCACGTTCGCGACAGCGCCATGGCCGTGGCGGCCATGCTCGAGCTTCTGGCCACCACCGGAAAGCCGCTCTCGTCGCTTCTGGCCGAGGTGCCGCGCTACCACACAGTGAAGCGCAAGATCGAGGTTCCCAACGAGCGCAAGGCCGACCTCCTTCGTGATTTCACGAAATCACGAATTGCGCAAAGGGGCAAGGTCGACACGACCGACGGCGTGAAGGTCACGCTGGAGAAGGGTTGGATCCTCGTGCGCCCGTCGGGCACCGAACCGCTGTTCCGCGTCTACGCCGAGGCGAAGGAGCTTGGGGCCGCGGAGGCGCTGGCGGGCGAGGCGCTTGAGGAATTGAAAAGAATGGCTGGTGCGTCCTAGGGAAGCCCACGCGGGGGCGAGGCCGGTGGACGTCGCAGGGCCGCTGCCGCCGCCCCCATGAGCGCGGCCCCGGCCAGCACGGGCACGCCCGAGGCGCCGATCATGAGCACCGCGCCCAGAACGCCAGCTGCCCCCGCCGAGGCGGCCGCCCAAGCCCATCGGTCGCGCAACGCTCCCGCAAGCCCGAGCGACGCAGCGGAAAGCAGCGTGCCTTGGACCGCGGCGATGCGGACGAGGGCTTGCTCCCGCGTTTCGCTCGATCCGCTCACGCGCGGGCACGCCTCCGTGGGCACCAGGATTCCGTCTCGTTGACCAAAGCGATGGCACGGGTCGAAGAAGAGGGGAAGGTCGTGCGCCAAGCCGTACGCGGAGAGGCCAAACAGCAGGGCCGCCGCGGCGACGGCGGGAATCGCGACCGTCGCTCTCACGCCCGTCTCCACTTCGCCCCGGTCGGCGTGTCCTCCACGACGACGCCGGCCGCCTTGAGCCCGTCGCGGATGCGGTCGCTTGTGGCGAAGTCCTTGCGCTTGCGCGCTTCGCTTCGAAGCTCAAGCAGGAGCTCCACGAGTCGCGGCGCAAGGTCATCGGCGCCGCCGGCCTGCGGCAGGATGCCAAGGATTCCGGCGAGCTGCCGGAGCGTGGCGGTCGTCTCCTGCACGAGCGCCGCGTTGGGCTTGGCCTCTTCCTTGAGGTAGCGGTTGGCGGCGTTGCACAGCGCGAGAAGCTCGGCAAGCGCGACGGGCGTGTTGAGGTCGTCGTCCATGGCGGTCTCGAACGCGGCGCGGCGGTCCGCGAGCGCCTGCCGCATGGACTCGCCGGCGGGGTTGCGGCTCGTGCCCTCGGCGGCCGCGGCGACCCTCACCGCGTGCTCGAGGGATGCCAGCGTGTTCCAGACGTACTCGACATTGGCGCCCGCCTGCGCGACCGAGGCTTCCGAGAAGTCGATTCGCGAGCGGTAGTGCGTTCCGACGAAGAAGAGCCGCAGCGCCTCCGGGCGCCATTTCGAGAGCGCGTCCGTGAGCGTGATGAAGTTGCCAAGCGACTTCGACATCTTCTCGCCGTTCACCGTGAGGAAGCCCGTGTGCATCCAGTGCTTGACGAAGCGGACGCCCGTGGCGGCTTCGCTCTGGGCGATCTCGTTCTCGTGGTGCGGGAACTTCAGATCCATGCCGCCGCCGTGGATGTCCATCCCGCGGCCGAGGTGCTCGATCGCCATGGCGCTGCATTCGATGTGCCAGCCGGGACGGCCGGGCCCCCACGGCGAGCCCCAGAACGGCTCGCCGGGCTTGGCCTTCTTCCAAAGGGCAAAGTCGAGCGCGTCGCGCTTGCCCTCGGCGACCTCCTTGCGCACGCCTTCGAGCATCTCCTCGACGTTCACCTTGGAGAGCCGCCCGTAGTCGGGGAACGACTTCACGGCGAAGTACACGTTCCCCTGCGCCTCGTAGGCCGCGCCGCGTTCGACGAGCTTCGCGATGAGCTCGCGGATCTCCTGGACGTGCTCGCTCACCTTGGGCATCACGTGCGGGTCCTGGATGCCCAGGCGCCGCATGGCCTGTCGCCCCTCCTCGTCGAAGCGCGCGGCAAGCTCGCCGGGCTGCTCTCCAACCTCCGCGGCGCGCGCGATGATCTTGTCGTCCACGTCGGTCACGTTCTGAACGTGCTTCACGCGGTAGCCGCGGTACTCGAGCCACCGCCGGATCACGTCGAAGGCGACGTACGTGCGCGCGTGGCCGATGTGCACGTGGTCGTAGGGGGTAAGCCCGCAGACGTACAGGCGCACCTGCGGCGCGTTCAGCGGCTCGAAGGGGACGGTCTTGCCCGACAGCGAGTCGTGGACGGAAATCGTCATCGGGGCGCGCATGGAGGGCCCAAGGCATGAAGCTAGGGGGCCGTCGCTCAGCTGGAGGCCTCGGCATCCATTGCGCGGATCGTCGCGAGCACGGTCTCGCCGACGGCCCGCAGGGCGCGGACGGAGATCCGGTCGAGGTCGTCGAAGGTCGTGTGGTGCGTGTCCGGAAACGGGTCGGCGCCCTGGTCGAGGTGGATGATGTCCACCGCCGGAATCCCGCGCCGCTGGAACGGGACGTGGTCGTCGAGGACGGGCGTCGCGGGGCGATCGACGAAGTGCGCGTGCCCAAGACGCGCGGCCATGCCCCAGATG
>DATLFM010000025.1 GCA_035541015.1 Candidatus Thermoplasmatota archaeon | reverse complement strand
CCAGTGGACCTTCTCGGTGAACGAGAAGCACCAGGCCGTCCGCTTGCCAGGCTCGCTGACGCCGACGCCTCTTTCCGACCCGCCCCCGCCGCGCGGAATCTCGGTCGCGCCGCCGTTGACCCCGGAGCCGACCTCCTGGTGGATCCTCATCACGCTTGCGATCGCCGGATCCGTCCTTCTCATGTTCTGGGCGCACCGGCGCCGCGCGACGGCCGGACCGGAGGAGCGGATTCCCGAATTCCTGGTCCGACTGGAGCGCGAGATGGCAGGCGCCACCCAACCCGCCAGCGAAACCGGCCCCCCCTTCGACTCGCACGCCGAGCCTCGAGAACGGGAGTGAGCGCAGGGTGACCGCCCCTTCCCGCACCCTTCATGAGATCGGCCGTCCGGACTCAACGGGGGTACCCCGCGTGCAGGCCGTCGAAACCCTCGAGCCAAGGAGCGTCGCGCGCCTGCTTCTCTGGATCGACCTTTTCGCGTTGATCGTTCTCGGCGGGGCCGTGGGAGCCATGCTCGCGCACGTCTACTCGCTTGGGGCGACCGCCGCCGCCCCAGGCCCGGCCATGCTCGCCGACCGCGACCGCGTGTTCTTCCGCATCGTTGCGACGGCCTTCGTCGCTGGACTTGCTGCCGCTTGGATCGCTTACCGGTTCCTGCGCGCCACCACCTTGGCCCGCCGCCTTCTCGCGGAGCGGGAATGAATGGCGTCCGCGGAAACCGTCGAGTCGTTCGTTCTTGCGTGCAAGGGCATGACGGAAGACGAGGCCTTCGACGCGTTCGTCCAGCGGCCTGAGGTCGCCGCTTGGCTGGGCTCCGACCGGACCCGGCACGAGCGCCTGCGGCGGGAGTTCCATCGCGTTTGGGCGGCGTCGTGGGGACGGGGCCGCGGACGAGGGCGTGCCCGCCCGCGCGCTCCGGCGATGGCGGAGACCGCAAGCGGTCTTGATGGCGATGCGACTCAAGGCTCGCACGTTCGCTCGGTCGCCGTCCCTTCGCTCGACACGGCCGAGGCGGTCGTGCCGCAGCCGTCTCCTGCGGACGCCCCGTCGGCTGCGTCCGGCGCGACGCACGCGCCGCCGCCGGCGCGCGTGCGACCCGCACGCCCAGAGTCGGATCAAGAGCGGCCCGGTCGTTCGGTTGCGGAACGACCCGCACGAGCCTTGTGCCCATCGTGCGGACGGGCGGGCGTGGAGGGATTCCTCGTCGAGGACGAAGTGTTCTTCGCGTGCCGACGGTGCGACGCGCGCTTCGACGATGCCGCTTCGCTCGTGCCGATCGTCTCCATCGACCTTGCCACGTTCTACTTCGGCGGTCGCCTTCGAGCCTTGGCCGTCCTCGTCGGGCTCTTCTGCAGCGCGGGGCTTCTGGCCGCCGGGCTGCTACGGCTGTAAAGCCGGCGCGTCGTGGCCCGAAATGCCTATAGCCGCGCGGCCGCCTGCCGGAACGATCCGCATGCCCGGCCCCCTCGTCCGCGTCGAGACCGTGCGTTCCGCACAGATCGTCACGATCGATCGCCCGGAAGCGTTGAACGCGCTCAACCACGTCGTGATCCTTGATCTCGTGGCCGCTCTTGAGAGGGCCAACCGTGCGCCCGGAAGCGCCATCGTCCTCACCGGCGCCGGGGAAAAGGCCTTCTGCGCGGGCGCCGACATCGCCGAGATGGCCACGATGGATCCCTCGGCGGCCGCCGAGCACGCGCGCCTTGGCCATGGGCTTGCCGATGCGATCGCCGCAAGCCCGAAGGTGACGATCGCCGCCGTGAACGGCTACGCGCTCGGGGGAGGCTGCGAGATGGCGTTGGCGTGCGATCTGCGCGTGGCCTCCGAGAACGCGCAGTTCGGGCTTCCGGAGGTCGGCCTTGCCGTCATCCCGGGTTTCGGCGGAACGCAACGGCTCCCGCGCATCGTCGGCGAGCCTCGCGCCAAGCAGATGATCCTCACGGGCGAGCGGATCAAGGCCGACACCGCGCTTTCCTGGGGGCTCGTGAACGCCGTGGTCCCGCGCGAGAAGCTGCTCGAGGAGGCGCTGCGCATCGCCGACGCGATCTCCGTCCATGGCCCGCGCGCCGTGGCGCTTGCCCGCGAGTCGATCACGCGCGGAATGTCCATGACGCTTGCCGAGGGCCTCGCCTTCGAGCAGAAGGCCTTCGCCCTCTGCTTTGCCACGCGCGACCAGAAGGAGGGCATGAAGGCCTTCCTCGAGAAGCGCAAGCCCAGCTACGAAGGGCGGTAGGGCCGGCCGAAGAGGGCCGCTCCGGCTAGCGTCCTTTGCCGCTGGCCATCGTGCGCGAGGCCGGCGGCGAGGTCTGAAGCGGCTGGCTTGCGTGGTCCCACGCCGTGTCGAAGAGCGTGCGCAGCGTCCCCACGAACTCGGTCGCGTCGGTCCAGATGGCCGTGTCCTTGTCGGAGGACAGCCTCGTCGAGGGGTCGGCCACGACCCAGAGGAGGAGCTGACGGTCGTCGCCGATCACGAATTGGAGCGTTCGATCCACGTCGTATTCGCGGATTTCGATGGGCGGAACGCCGGCGACCTGGGCGAGCTTGACACGCGTCTCGGGCGCGGGCGCCAACAGCACGCGGGCGGCGAGGCCCTGCTGCGCGCGGTCGGCGAGGACGTCCCACGTCCCGGCCATGCTCGCCATGCCAAAGCCGCCCTCGTGCGTGGAGAGGAACCGCGCCTCCGACCGGGCGTCGCGCAGGAGCCGCTCCATGACGCCGTAGATCTCGCGGCGCCCCTGCAGGATCTTGAAGGTGTTGCGGGAGACGTTTGTCTCCATCGGCGTGCGAAGGGTGGCAAGCGACGACGCGAGCTCGTTCTTGGCGCGCGTGATGGACTCGAACTTGGCCTCCTGCGCGGACAGGATCTCCGAGAAGAGCTTCTCGGGCGGCGCCGCCTCGAACCGGATGGGCCGCGACAGCGTGGACGTGGCGAAGCCCTGCTGAACGAGGTTCTGGAGGATGCGGTAGGCCTCCGTGCGGTGGAGCTTCAGGGCCGCGGCGATGTCGCTCGCCTTGCTGGCCCCCATCATGTTGAGGTGCACGTACACGGCCGCTTCCTGCGGCGCAAGGCCCACGACGGTGAGGCGGTCGATGATGTTCTGCACGTTCAGGCGACGACCCCCCGATCATCGGCGCGCAACGGCGCGCGCGAAGGACTCGTTCCACAACTGCTGCGTTTTCCGATCCAGCAGGACCGCGCGGACGACCTCGATCATCTGCTTGGACTCGAAGGGCTTCGTGATGAAGTTCTCGATCGAGGCTTCGTTGATTGCTTGGATGGCGATCGAAAGATCCGGGAAGGCCGTGACGAGGACCCGCGGGACGCCAGGCGCGATCTTCTGGGCCTCCTGGAGGAACTGCAGACCGTTCATGCCGGGCATCTTGTAGTCGGTGACGATGAGGTCCACCCGCTCCGTTCGCAGGATCTCGAGCCCCGAAGGTCCCGACCGGGCCGTGCGCACGTGCACGTTCTTCAGGGAACCCACGAAGAGTTCGCGCAGGGACTCGAGGATGTCCACCTCGTCGTCCACGAGCAGGATGGTCTGGCTGCCGTCGCCCGACCGAGGAGCGTTCCCCGCCGTCGTGCCGTCCATGGCGGTGGCAATGCCCTATGCCCGCCATAAGCCTAATGTCGTCCGACCCCGCAACGGGGCTTGTTCGTCCGACCGCACGGACACGGGGTCGAAAACGAACGCTGTACACGATTTCATGGGAACCGCGCCCTTTCCTCGGCCGGAAAGGCGCGAGCCTCCGACCACCTTCAAGCGAAACGTTGGTCCCTCCTCCCCGAGCATCGTGGTGGGGGGCTCGCCTTCCCTCTCCTTCTTGCCACCATGGTTTAAGAGCCCGCACAGCGGATGCCGCGCGTGGACTTCGACCTCGACGAGGAGCAGCGCGCCATCGTGTCCACGGTCAAAGAGTTCTGCGAGCGCACGGTGAAGCCGCGAGCGCCCGAGCTTGACCGCACCGGCCGTTTCCCTTCCGACACGCTTGCGGAGATGGGAAAGCTCGGCCTCCTGGGACCGCAGGTTCCCCTCGAGTTCGGCGGGACCGAGCTTCCCGCCGTGACCTACGCGTGCATCCTGGAGGAGATCGCGCGCGCCTGCGCGGCCACGGCCGTCACGTACGCGGTGCACACGGGCGTCGCCACGTACCCTCTCGTGGAATTCGGAACGCCCGAGCAGAAGCGCGAGTGGCTGCCGCGGCTGGCAAGCGGCGAAACGCTGGGCGCCTTTGCCCTTTCGGAGCCGGGCGTGGGCAGCGATCCGGGGGGCATGGAGGCGCGCGCCGTCCGCCGGGGCGACGAGTACGTCCTGTCGGGCACGAAGGCCTGGATCACAAACGGCGCCTACGCGGGCCTGTTCGTGGTCATGGCAAAGACGCAGCCCGAGCGCCGCGCCCGCGGCATCACGGCGTTCCTCCTCTCGCCCCGGGACGCCGGGGTGTCGATGGCCAAGGCCGAGCACAAGATGGGCATCCGCGGCAGCGTGACGAACGTCATGAACCTGGACGATGTCCGCATTCCCGCCGGCCGGCGGCTCGGCGAGGAAGGCGAGGGCATGCGGATCGCGCTCTCGGCGCTCGACGCCTCGCGCGTCGGAATCGCCGCGCAAGGCCTCGGGATCGCGCGCGCATGCCTGGAGGAGAGCCTGGCCTACGCCAAGGAGCGCGTCGCCTTCGGAAAGCCCATCGGGAGCTTCCAGGCCATCCAGTGGAAGATCGCGGACATGGCCACCGAGCTTGAGGCCGCAAGGCTCCTCACGCTTCGCGCCGCGTCGCTCAAGGACGGCGGCGTGCGGTGCACGAAGGAGGCCGCCATGGCCAAGCTTCTGGCCTCCGAGCTTGCCATGAAGGCGGCCGTCCAGGCGGTGCAGATCTTCGGCGGCAACGGGTACGTGACCGAGTTCCCGGTCGAGCGGTACTTCCGCGACGCCAAGGTGACCACGATCTACGAGGGCACAAGCGAGATCCAACGCCTCGTGATCGCGCGGCAGTTGGGGCTTCCCACGGAGTAGACCTACCAGATCCACGTCGCCGGCGGCGCGTCGAACAGGCGCGGTCCCGCGGCCTGCTTCGCAAAGACGAGCCGCCCGCCGTCGAAGGCGCTGAGGACCTGGACGTAGGCGACGACGAGGAATCCGTCGGGCGTCACGGAGACCATCTGGAAGTCGCCGAACTCGCGACCGCTCGTGCAGGTCGAGCCCGACGTGCAGGGTGGTCCCACGCGCACGGCCTCGGGCTGCACGCGCGCCCGCACGACGCGGGGCTCCGGGCCGTCGAGGCCCAGGGCGACCGCCGCCTCCTCATACCATTCCCCGTTGGGGTCGGGCGCTTCGTACCATACGAAGCCGGCGCGTCCCGCGTCGCCCCCCACGCCCCACGAGAAGAGCATGATGCCGGGGACCTGCGCAAGCGTGCGGGGCTCGCTCCACGTCCTTCCCCGGTCGACCGAGACGGCGTACGCAAGCGCGCTGTCGGAGCCGCGCCGCTCGGCCCAACTGATGTACAACGTGCCGGCTGCGTCGCCAAAGGCGACCGGGAAGAAGTCCGTGAGGCCCCCGACGCCGGGAATCTCCACGTCGCTCCAGGTTCGGCCGTGGTCGTCGCTGCGCGTGAAGAAGAGGCCGCCCTCGTAGTACGAGAATCCCACGAAGCCGCCCGGCAGGGTGACCAACGGCCCGGGGGCGGTCGACCGCGACGTGACGACGCGGCCCGACCAAGTTGCGCCGCCGTCGCGCGTTTGCGTGACGGCGATGCCGTTGCCGATGTTGTTGAAGTTGAGGTACACGTGGCCGGGCTCGTCGGGATCCGAGCGAAGCCACTGGCGGTCCACGGGCGTGATGTCGGCCGAGCCGGGCGTCGTGCTTGCCGTCCACGTGCGGCCGCCGTCGTCGCTGTACTTCACGTGCTCGGCTGCAAGGCCCATCTGATCGGTCACGTACACGCGGCCGTTGCCGTCGATGGCGATGTCGCTGTCGCCGCCGCCGGGCTGCGCGCTTTGGTAGGGCGAAGGGCCAAGGCCGGCCGAGTAGGCGAAGGTCAAGCCGCCGTCCCGGCTCACCCAGATTCCGCCTTGCAGGATGCCTCCCTCGCGCGCGTTGGGGATCGCGTCCTGGGGACGCGTGGCGTACTTGATCGTCCCCGTCGGGCCCGCCACGTAGATCGTCCCGTCGCGCGCCACCTTGACGGAAGGCTCGCTTGCCACGCGCACGGCGTCCACGAAGACGGCCGGCAGAAACGCGAGGGCTTCGGGCTCCGTCGGCCCTTCGTCGGGCGCGGGCGGGGGGAGGGTCTGCGAGGGCGCAAGGCATCCGGCGAGTACGACGCTTGCCGCAAGGAGCGTACCGGCGAGGCGCATGTCGGAAGCCCTAGCCCCCTCGCACGCTTAAGGCCGACGGTCGGCGGTTCTCGGAACCCGCCGAGGTTCCCGGCAAGCCTTTAAAGGCCGTGGCCGTACCGGCCCCCGATGCGCATCGGGATGTTCTCGGACACGTGGCTTCCCACGATCGACGGGGTCGTCACGAGTCTGCTCCCGGTCCGGGCGGAGCTTGCGCGCCGCGGCCACGAGGTGTACGTCTTTGCGCCCGGCGACGAGGAGGCGATCGAGGCCAACAAGAATCCCAACGTCATCCTCTCGAAGGGGCGGGACTTCCGCGCGTATCCGGAATACCACATCAGCCTTGCGCGGATGAAGATCCGCAAGCTCGTGCGCGAGCGGCGCGTCGACATCGTGCACAGTCACGGCGTCGCGCTCATGGGCATGCGCGCGGTGTGGGCGGCGCGCACGAACAACCTCCCGCTCGTCTTCACGTACCATACGCGCGTCGACGAGGCCGCCGGCTACATCGCGCGACCCGGACGTCCGCGCGAGATCATGCGGAGGCTCATCACCAAGCACGTCAACTGGTACCTGCGGCGATGCGACGTCGTGATCGCTCCCTCGCGCGCCACGGCCGACCACATCCTGGAGACAAGCGGCGGCAACGTCCGCCAGATGGAGGTCGTCCCCAACGGGGTCGACCTCACGCGGTTCCCGGAGACACCCAGCAAGGCCATCCTGGCGCGGCTGGGGATCAACGAGAAAACGCCGACCCTGCTCACGGTGGGCCGCATCGCCAAAGAGAAGAGCCTCGAGACGGTCATTCGCTCGGCGCCGGCCATCCTTCGGAACGTCCCGGACGCCCGCTTCGTGATCGTGGGCAAGGGACCGGCGCGCGAGGAGGTCGAGAAAGAGGTGGCCAACGCGGGCCTTTCCGATCGGTTCGTGTTCACCGGGTACCTCGACGACGCCGACGTGGCCGGCCTCTACGCCCACGCGTCGGCCTTCCTCATGCCGTCCCGCCTCGAGACCCAAGGCATGGTCGTGCTCGAAGCCATGCGCTACGGTCTTGTGCCCGTGTGCGCCGACGCCGGCGGCGTGCGCGACTACGTCGAGCACGGGCGGAACGGTTTCCTCTACGCGCCCGGCGACTCCGAGGCGCTGGCCGAGGGCGTCGCCAAAGCCCTCGCGGCTGGGGCGCCCGTCTCGCAGAGCGCGCGCGAAACGGCGCGGCGCTTCTCGGTCGAGGGCGCCGTGGACCGGCTCCTTGCGCTCTACGGCGAGGCCGTCGCCAAAGGGCGGGGCCATTCGAGGCTTCGCGCCGCGTCGAAGGCTTGATCCGGGCGAGCGGCGTTGGCCGCGGCGTGCGGCAAGGCGGCAAGGCGGCCCTCGGGATTGGAATCGTGCTTGCGGCCACGCTCGCGCTTGTCGCCGGGGTGGAGAGCCGATCCGACGGCACGGGCGTGCTCGCGCGAGAGGGCTGCACCTGCCATGCGCCTTCCCCCTCCGACTTCGCGGCCGTGCGGATCGACGCTCCCACGTCCTTCGTCGGCGGCGCGCGCTACACCATCACCGTCACGGTCGAAGCGCCGCTGCCGCGGCTGCCCGTCGCCGCCAACCTTGGCGGCTTCGCGTTGGAAGTCTCCGCCGGCGAGCTTGCCGTGCCCGAGGGAGCCTTGGACGTGCGCGCAAGCGGCGCGCTTGCCTCGCACACCTCCGAGGGCAACGATCAGCGCGCCTGGCGCGTGGACTGGATCGCGCCCCTCGAAGGCGGCGAGGTCACGATCGTGGCGGCGGCCAACGCGGCCAACGGCGACGGACGATCGGACGCCTTGGACCTGTGGAACCGCGCCGAGGTCGTCGTCCGCGGCTCGCCCGAGACGCCGTCGCAGGATCCGGAGCCGCCCCCGTCGGCCGACGAGGAGGAGTCGCCCGTGCTCGACGAGCCGCCACCGGCCCAGAAAACGCCGCTGCCGCTCTTTCTCGCGCTTGTCGCGCTCTCGCTTGCCGCAAGCGCGCGTCGGCGGGCTTAAGAGCACGCGGCGCCTTTGCGCCTGCATGCCGCCCGAGAAGGGCCCGCGCAAGCGACCGCTCGATGTCCTCAACGCCACGCTCAACGCGCGCGTCATCGTGCAGGTCCGCGGCCAGAAGGAGTACCGCGGCGTGCTCGACGGATACGACCATCCGCACATGAACCTCGTTCTCAAGAACGCCGAGGAAGTGCAGCACGCCGGCACGCCGGAGGAGACGACGCAGCGGCACGATCTCATCATCCTCCGCGGCGACAACATCATCTTCATCTCCCCGTGAGCGGAGCGAACGGGGAGAGACGTGGAGCTAGGTCCACGGAATCTCCCCGTGAGCGTGGCCGATCGCCCGCCTCGCGGCAAACCTTTATAAAAGGGTGCCGCATACTCGCGCCGTTTGCGGTGAGCGCATGACCAAAGGCACCACGTCAAAGGGCAAATTCAAGACCCACACGCATCGCCGGTGCCGTCGCTGCGGCCGCCACAGCTTCCACGTCCAGCAGCGGCGCTGCGCCTCGTGCGGCTTTGGCGACGGGCCCAAGCTGCGCAAGTACGCGTGGTCGAAGAAGACCCACCGCCCCAACCGCGGACGGTAGGGTCCGGCGCCATGGCCAAGCGCCGACGGCAAAAATCCGCGTTGCGCTCGGCGAGCAAGGTCCAGGAGAAGAACGTTCTCGAGGCCGCCGAGCAGCTCGCCCGTGATCCCTCGGCGATCGTGCCCTCCTGCGTGGGTCATCGGGACCACTTCGCGCGCGAGCGCCGCGCCGTGGCCAAGATCCACGCCCTGCGCGAGAAGCCCTCCTCGCTGGGCTGGCGCGCGAGCTGGTTTACGCCGCCCATCGCGCGGGGCTACGCGGCCACGCTCCTTGCGCTCTCCGAGGGGAAGCTGCCCTACGTGGCCGCCCTGCCGACGCCCTTTGGGCCTGCCCCCTACGTTCTGCGGGGGCGCGCCAAACGCGCGATCCTCGTGGGCCTGCAGAACTGGAACGATCCCCGGCTCCGCCTCTTCCTTGCCCTCGACCACGCGAAGGCGCACCGCGCGACCGTCTACGCCACCGAAGAGGGGCTCGTCTGCTGCGGCCGCGACGAGGCGCCCCCACCCCCCGGATTCGTGGAGGCCACGGCCAAGCGCCTTGGTCTTGCGCCCTCGGGGGAGGGGACCTTCGGCTCGGCGGCCGCCGATGAGGCCCGCCTCGTGATCGACTGGAAGCCCGCCTCCGTGCGGCTCGTCGTGGCCGAGTCCGCGGCCACGGGGAACACGGTCCTCCTGATCGGCGAGCGCCTCGCGTCCCCGGCCATCCGCAACCAGTTTGCCGTCTCGGTCGAGATGCCGGCGCTCGAGCAACGCGGCAGCGCGCCCGTGCCCCTGCCGCAGACCCCACCACCCGCGAAGGAGGATCTTGCCGCCTACTACCATGGAAAGCTCTCGGACCGCGACCTCGTCGCGCGCGCCCGCGATGCGCTCGCGGCCGCGCTTCGCTCCGTCGGCCAGACCGTCTACGTCGCGGGGGGCGCGACCTACGGGGCCGACCGTGAGGCTTTCCTCGCCGCTCTTTTGCCAAGCGAGCTCGAGCGCCGCGCGATCGACGCCGGCCTTGCGGGCTTTGAAGGGCCCATCGTGCTCGACCGCGCCACGCCCGCGCAGCTGTTGGCCAAGCTCTGGCCTTCGCAGGCCAAGGCCATGGTGGAGGCCGTCGCCGGCGACGCCGAACTTGCCCGCCGCGTGCTTGCCGAGAGCGACGCCGAGCGGACGGGCGTGGGGGCGATCCTGGCGCGCGCCGCCGAGCTTTCCCGCCGCGCGGGCATCGACGCCAAGCTCCCTCGCTTCGCGGGCCTTCCCGCCCCCGTGGCCCTTGCCGACGCCGTGGCGCGTGCGCTGCGCGCCGACGGCCGCGCGGGCGCCGACCGCGTCCTGCGGCAGGCGCCCGACGACGACACGAAGACACGCGCCGCGCGGCTGGCCCTCGAACGGGAAGCCCTGGGCGCAGGGCAGGATTGGCGACACCTGCCGACCGAGAGCGAGATCGCGACGTTCGTCGCCCCGCAGGTGCGCCGGGTCCTCGCGTGTCCTCCGTCCGAGTACGAGGAGGCGCTCTCCGAACTGTCGACCGCCTTGGGCTACACCGAGAAGCTCCAGCGCTTGCCGTGAAGCGCCCTTGCCTTTTTATATCGCAAGCGGTTTACCGGCCACCCAGCGGGCTCGTAGTCTAGTGGTTATGATACCTCCTTGACATGGAGGTGGTCACCGGTTCGAATCCGGTCGAGCCCATCCCCGGGACGGCCGACAAGACGATAAGGGCCGGTCGCTTCGGGGTTCCGACGGGCGCGTAGATCAGCGGAAGATCGCTCCCTTGGCATGGGAGAGGCCGCGAGTTCAAATCTCGCCGCGTCCATAACTTGCGGAATCCAAATCATGTACACGCGCCGATAGGACGGCGCAAGAATGGATTCCAGAAACCCGGGAATTGACCGCCTTTTGGCCTCGATTCCAAGCGACAAGAACCGCGCCCTTTGCGCGCGGTGGGTGTCTGAACGCCTGGTGAACGGGACCAATCCCAAGACGGTCCTGACGCAGCTCCGGGCCCTATCGGACCTGGCTTTGGCCCTGGAGAATCGGCCCCTGGATGGCGCCAGCCGGGAGGACATGGCCGCCGTGCTCTCGCAGCGGTCCTACGTCCGCCCGTACAGGTTCGGCGCAAGGCCCACGCGCATCGGGCAGAATACCCTGGCCGAGCGATCCCGCGTCATCAAGAACTTCTATCGCTGGCTTGGCAAGCCCGAAGCGGTCGAATGGCTCAAGGTCAGGCGGACCCGCCGGCCGCGCGCCCAAAGCACGGATATCCTGACGAAGGAGGAGGTAGAACGCCTGCTCAACGCCGCGCGAACCTCGAGAGACCGCGCGCTTCTTGCCGTGCTCATCGAGTCGGGTTTCCGCGAGTCGGAAGTGTGCGCGCTTCGCGTCGGCGATCTCTCGCCAATGGAGGGAGGTTTTCGCGCAACGCTCCCCGAGGCCGACGGGCTCAAGACCGGCCGACGCTGGGTGCCGCTCTACGACTGCATCAAGCACGTGCAAGCGTGGCTCCAAGAGCACCCGGCCCGACCGTGGTCTGAGGACGAGAAAACGCGCGGCCGCTGGTTCAAGGCGCCGCTCTTCTGCGGCTGGGATGCCGAAGACCGCCTCCAACCGCGCAGCGTCTACGACGTCGTGACGCGCACCGGCCGCCGCGCAAAGCTTCGCAAGCACGTTTACCCCCACCTTTTGCGCTTCGGAGCGGCAACCCACGATGCCAAGCGCGGCATGCCGCCGGCCGCGATGAACCGCAAGTTCGGATGGTCGGAGGTTTCCGTTCACGCGCTCTACTACGCGCGCCTGGCCGCGCAAGATGTGGAAGAATGGGAAAGACGCCAAAGGGGCTTGGACGGCACGAAGGCGCCCGAATCGCCGCTGGCCGGGCCCACGTGCCGGCGCTGCGAGCTCCTGAACCGCGCCGGCGCGCTGTTCTGCGAGCGATGCGCGAGGCCGCTTACGGCCGAGGGAGAAAGGGAGGCCGAGGAACGCAGGATCCTGGACTTACAAGCCGTGGTCGCGGCGGAGGTGCGCCGGCTCATGGCGACCAGCGCGGCATCTGGCAGAATCGATATATGAAGGCCTTGGCCTAATCAGAACGCGGGACGGAACGCTTTCGGGTCGCTGTCAATCGTCCCTTCCGTCCCGCTTCATTTCGAAATCTTTACTTGCTGTCGGTCGGGTCGACGCTTCGATTGACAGCGACGCAGGTTCACGTCGCTAGGCTTTGCGCCTACTATGCGCGCTACCTGGCGGCCCTGGCCACCTTAGACGACATGACCCACGGACCGCGCGGTTCAACTTCAGCGGCCGCCGGGGTTCCGAAGTGGTTGCGAGCTCGCCAGGCGAGCGTCGCGGGCGATCTGTGCATGTTGGGCGACATTTCCGAGCGCCAAGCGTACCGCATCATCCGTCACATGGAGGCCGACGGTAGGCTCCAAAGACGTGGCATAGGCCGGGACGCCGAGGTCATCATCCGCGTTGATGATCCATTCGATTCAGCGATCGCCTCAGCCTTCACGGATCCGCTAGAGGACGCTCAAGTGCAGGATCGCGCGTTCTCGGCCGCGAGTGTCTGGATGCGCGCTCGCCGGCAACGGATCGCGGGCGAAGGCCCCAGCCGTGGCTTTGGGTCCCGCCTGCTGAGGTGCAAGCTGCACGCGGCGGATGAGGCAATCCTAGCGATCGAGGCCGCTTCGCGCCAGCACCGGCGCCGGGAAAGCTTTTAGTAATTCCTACCGCCGGATCAACCATCACTTATTGCTTCTCGTTTGTTGGCACATGACAGCGCCCCCCGACTCAGTTCAATGGTTCCGTGACACTTTTTGCAATCCCGCCGGCCACGTCCACCCTACGTCGGCTGATCTTCTCGCGTGCATGACCGCGCGATGGACCGAGCTGCGCCTAGGAGGTCGGGCATGACGGGCGCTGGCATCGTCGTGAGAAGCCGGCCTCCCGATGGCGCGGGCATGGCCGTGGTGATACACGGCGTCCGCGTCCCCGTGCGGGCGTTCATCGCCTCCGATTTTCTCCGCTATCGTCGCATACTCCGCATCGGTCCAGGCCGGCGCGCGGAAGTGGTCGACGAAGGGCGGCATGAGCGATACCTTGCAGCGGTGGCAACCGCCAACCTCTGCAGGGAAAGCGAAAGGCAGGGGGCGGCCGGTGTCCTCCGCGGCCGTCCCCTGCCGTTTCTAGAGGCTGGAATCGGGGCGTGAGCCTATGGCGCAGCCGAGCGTTGAAGCTCTGGACAACCGGCGCCGGACGCAGCTACGAGCTCTTGCAAAGGCCATCCGCGAAGATGCAGAGAAGCTGCGCCGTGAGATATTGGGCCTCCAGGAAGGGTCGCCGCGGGCGCCGATCTTGAGCGCGCACGCCCGAGGACTCAAAGAAGCGGCCGAGCGCATCGACCGACTCCACGAAGCGTGGGAGCGTGAGGCAGAATGACGGCGGCCTCTCCGCCCGCGCAAGGTGTCATCATCGCCGCGGATTTCTGCCCGGATTGCGGCAAGGCGGCCGTCGTCCGCCTGGGCAACGGCGGCCCAAGCGGCCGGTTTCTCTGCGACAAGGCGCTAGGCGGCTGCGGGAAGGAAATCAAGGTGCAAAACCGCGGTGCCCTCGATCCCCGCGAAGTGGACCGCGTTCTTGAGCTCGCGCGAGACGCGCAGGTTTTCCGCGACGCAGAAACCGGCGAGCCCCATATCACCTTCAGCGAAGGCCAACGCGAAACGACCGCGCCGCTAGGCTCGGGAGCGGTCAAGGCATGGCTTCGGCGGATCTGCAAGCAAGCCCACGGGCGAACCGCCGCGTCGGAGGCGATCAACGGCGCGGTCGAGAGCTTGGCGG
>DATLFM010000024.1 GCA_035541015.1 Candidatus Thermoplasmatota archaeon | reverse complement strand
GCGATCTCGACTGCGTCCAAGCGCCCCCGCCTTGGCCCCTCGTCGTCCTCGTCGGGCCGGGAGAAGCTCGTCCAGTCGTGCTCGCCCACGAACGCGAGGAGCGCGCGGGCAAGCTTGCGGTCGTCGAGGCCCGACGCCGCTACCGCTACTTCCTGCCGGCGTCGGGCCTCGACGACCGCAAGCTTGCCCGCGCGCTCCTCGCGTTCGTGGGCGAGCACGACTGGACGAGCTTCTCCCGGCCCGACGAGGACGACGAGGGGCCAAGGCGGGGGCGCTTGGACGCAGTCGAGATCGCCGATCGGGGAGCCATGGTGGCCCTCGACGTCACCGCACCCTCGTTCCGTTGGAACCAGGTGCGGCGCATGGTGGAGGCCGCCCGGCGCGTGGCGGCCGGCGAAGCCTCGCTTGAGTCCGTCGAGGCCGCGCTTGCGGGAAAGGAGGCGGTGGACCTCGGGCTTGCGCCGGCGGAGAACCTCGTCCTTCTCGACGTGGACGTCGGCGTTGCCTTCGCGCTTCCGGAGCCGGCAAGCGCGCGGGTGCTCGAGGACTTGGGCCGCAGGCTCTTTGCCCTCGCGGTGGAGCGCGAGGTCCTAGGAGCGGTGCACGAAGCGGTGCTGGAACGAGAATAGGGGGCGGCGGGCGCGGCCGATGGCCGCGCCTTCGCGCGCCTCCGAAGGCCGGTTTTTCCGACCAAGGATTCCCGCTGTCGTGCGGACCGTGGGGGGTCGCGTCCGCGCCCGGCGGTGGGCGCCGGGGCGAGGATCCTCCAAGCCTCCGGGCCGTCGTTCCCCGGCGGGGAAATAAGGGTTTTGGCGAGTCGTTGTTCGGATGCCCCAGGAGGGCGGTTTCCAACGGAGACCGGCCTACTCCTTGTCGATCTGGGCCCGCTGGAGCCTGTCCGAGTAGTCCACGAAGACGGCCTTCTGCTCCGTGAACTCGTCCACGGCCGTGGTCCCCGCCTCGCGGCCGCCGTTCCCGGTGTTCTTCGTGCCGCCAAAGGGCAGGTGCACCTCGGCGCCGATCGTGGGAGCGTTCACGTACGTGATGCCCGTGTCGAGCGCCTCGATGGCCCGGAAGGCGTGGTTGACGTTCCGCGTGTAGATCGAGGACGAGAGGCCGTACTCGACGTCGTTTGCCACGCGGACGGCCTCGTCGAAGTCGCGCACCTTGAGGACCGAGAGCACGGGGCCGAAGATCTCCTCCTTGGTGATCCGCATCCCGTGACGCGCCTCGAAGATCGTGGGCGCGTAGAAGAATCCCTTGTCGTAGGCGCCGCCCGTGAGTCGCTTGCCGCCCGAGAGGAGCTTCGCCTTGTCCTCCGTAAGGCCGATCTTCACGTACTTCTCGACCGTGGCAAGCTGGTCTTCGCTGTGGACGGGCCCCATCTGAGTCGCGCTCTCCAGGGGATTTCCGACGGCAAATGTGCGAAGGCGATCGGCGAGGCGGGCGACGAGCTCGTCATACACGCGCTCGTGCACGATGAGGCGCGAGGTCGCCGTGCAGCGCTGGCCGGACGTCCCGAAGGCGCCCCACAGGACGCCGTCGAGCGCAAGGTCGAGGTTCGCGTCGTCGAGCACGATCTGCGGGTTCTTGCCGCCCATCTCGAGCTCGACGCTCTTGAGCAGGCCCGCCGCGCGCGTGTAGACGTCCCGCCCGGCCGTCGTGCCGCCCGTGAAGCTCACGTGCGCGACCGCCGGGTTCTCTGCGATCTCGCGACCCACGACCGATCCGTCGCCCGTGACGAGGTTGAGCACGCCCGGCGGAAGGCCGGCCTCCTCGAGGACTTCGACAAGCGCGGCCGCGCAAAGCGGCGTCGTGCTCGCGGGCTTGAAGACGCAGGTGTTTCCGGCGACAAGCGCCGCGCCCGTTTTCCAGCTCGGGATCGCGATGGGGAAGTTCCACGGCGTGATGAGGCCGACGGCGCCCTTCGGACGGCGCACCCACATGGCAAACTTGCTCTTGAGCTCGGAGGTGGTCGTTTCGCCCAGCAGGCGGCGGCCCTCGCCGGCGATGTACTCGTAGAAGTCGATCGCCTCCTGGACGTCGCCTGCGCCCTCGGGAAGGACCTTGCCCATCTCCTTTGTCACAAGCTCGGAGAGCTCCTTCTTGCGGCGGCGGAGGATGCGCGCGGCCTCGAGGAGGATCTCCCCCCGGCGGGGCGCGGGCGTGGCCGCCCAGGAGGGGTACGCGCGCTTGGCCGCCTCGATGGCGGAGCGGGTGTCCTCGCGCGTGGCCTTGGGGAAGCGGGCGAGCACCTCGCCCGTGGCCGGGTTGATCGTGTCGAGGCGGTCCTTCGACGACGCGTCCGTCCACTTTCCGTCGACGTAAAGGCCGTACTCCTTGGCAGCCATGGGAACTCCCTTGGCCGTCCAAACCCGGGGCCCGTTATAGCCTTTGGGCCGCACCCGGGCCGGCGTGGCGTCCCACGCGACCGGCGGGAAGGTCCGAGAAGCTTATAACCGGACGCCGCATTGCGCGCGGCGTGGCCACCGTGTTCGGACGCGGAAACGACGGCGCGCAGACGGGCATGCCCTTCACCCTGGCGATGCTTCTCCTCGTGCTGCCGTGGATCGTGATCCCCGTGAACGCCCTGTTCCTGGGCGGGGATCTCCTGCTGTTCCTCCTCATGTTCCTCGTCTTTGGAATCGGCGTGCTCCTGGCCGGCGCCTTCGAGAGCTAAGGCGCCCACGCCCGCACGACGAGCACGCTCGAAGGAACGTGCCCGATGACGTAGTCGGCGACGTCGAGCGTGAGCCTTCCTCCGCGCGTGCTCTCGTGCGAGCCCACGACGACGAGGTCGTACCCTCCATCGTGCACCTCCTGCACGATCTCCTCGACGACAAGCCCGACCCTCGTGCGAACGCCGCCCTGGACGCCCCGCGCGCGCAAGGCCCGCTCGGCGTTCGCGAGCGCCTGCGCCGCCGGATGCTCGAGCTCCAGGAGCTGCCCGATCTCAAGCGGGCCCTCCGACTCAAGCGGCATGTGCGAGAGGACGTGGAGGACGTGGAGCCGCGCCCCGCCGCGTTGCGCAAGGTCGATCGCCGCATCGACGGGGTCGCTTGCGCCCGAGCCGGCCGTGCAGGCGAGCACGTTCTGGATCGTCCGCCGCTTGCCGCGCACGAGAAGGACGTTCGTGTGGATGTGCCGCACCGTAAGCGGCACGAGCAGGCGCCCCGTGAGCGCGTCGAGCCCTCCCAGGCGCGCGAGCACCACGAGGTCGTACTTGCCCGCGTTTGCGATGCGGGGAAGCTCCCACTCGATGAGCCCCACGGCCGAGAGGCGCTCGCGGGCGGGAACCTCTCCCATGGCCTCGTCGGCGCGCTGGTACGCGCGGATCCGCCGGTCGAACGAGTGCGTGAGCGAGAGCATCGTCACGGAGGCCGACAGCAGGCGCGCCAGGTGCCCTGCGATGGCGGCCGCGTCGGCGCCCTCGGGGCTGTCGTGGACGACAAGCAGGATGCGCCGGCGGGGCGCAGCGTCGTCGGGGGGCTTCACAGGACCAGCAGCAGCAGCGGACATAGCACGAGCACCACGAGGAACACGAGGAGCGATCGCGTGGAGGAGACGATGGTGTTGGTCAACGACATGAGCCTTTCTTCGTAGGGCGTGTAGAAGAGCCCGATCACGACGAGCGAAACGACGAAGACGGCCGCCATCTCGGCGAGCACGACCGTGAACCCGGCGCCCGCCACGATGGCGGCAAGCAGCGTGTCGATGAAGGTCGTGATGTTGGCGCCCATGATGTACGGGATGAGGTTCTCGCGCCGCACGTAGCCTTTGGCCGACAGGGGGACGAGAAGCGAGATCGAGACGGAAACGGAGAGCGTGAGCGCCGTGACGGCCATGCCAAAGGCGAACATGACGCTCGGTCGGTAGATGCGGCCCGCCATGCGCGGGACGCGGCCGCTGCGAGGATCGAAGTCCGGCACGGCGCGGTCGAACAGCGACAACGCGCCCGCGACCGTGGCCAACCCGAGGAGGAACGTGGGGACGCCGCCCAACGCCTGCAGCGCGGCGTCGGCCACGCGCCCGAACGTGAGATCGATCACGTCGGCGACCTGCGGCGGCGTGCCCACCTGGATCCCGTCGAGCGCGCCCGAGGAAAAGACGAAGTACCCAAGCGCAAGCGCGGGCAGGTAGATCGTGATCGTGACCATGAGCGCTAGCACGCCCGTCATGAGGCTCGTGTGGCGCGCGTGCCCGCGAAGCTGGTAGATGAAGCCGATGAGCAGCACGACCATGGCCGCGCCAAACCGGCTGCCGCCGATCATGAAGAAGGCCTCGATGTTCGTGAGAAGCCCGCCGCCCAGAAGCCCGATCGCCGTCGCCGCCACGGGCGATCCCGACAGCGCCACGTAGGAGAGAAGCCACCCAAAGCCCAACGCCGACACGGGCCCGTCCACCTGCAGGAAGCCCCGCACGAAAGGCTGGATGGAGCTTGCCCCGTTCTTCAGCAGAAGGATCGCGAGCACGAAGAGGGAAAGCGCGGCAAGCGCAAGGGCAAGGCGGCCCGCCGCGGACGTCGCACGACCCATCGGACGCCCGGACCGCCGCGCGGGGTCTTAAGCTCGGCGAACACGCGGCGCCACGTACGCGCAAGCGATGGCCGCGCGCCGCGTCCCCGCAACCTCTAGATACTACGAACGGCTACGAGGCGCGATGGCCACGCCCCCGCCCCCCGCCGGCCCGCGTTCCGGCGCCCTTCCGCAGGCCAACCCGGAAGCGCAGCAGCGGGCGCGAGCGTTCCTGGCGCGCGTCCAGATGATGGAGCGCATCAAGAACAACCTCGACCGCATCGACCGCAAGATCGTCGTCATGAGCGGCAAGGGCGGCGTCGGCAAGACGACCGTCTGCGTGAACCTCGCCGCGACCTTCGCGCGCGCGGGCAAGCGCGTGGGCGTGCTCGACGCCGACCTCACGAACCCGAACGTCCCGAAGATGCTCGGCGTCGAGGGCGCGCGGGTTGCAAGCGACGGCGAGCGCCTCGTTCCCGTCGCCGCCCACGGCATGAAGGTCGTCTCCACGGGCTTCCTCGCGCAGGACCCCAACAAGCCCATCATCTGGCGCGGCCCCATCAAGATCGGCGTGCTGCAGCAGTTCCTCGGCGACGTCGCGTGGGGCGACCTCGACTTCCTCTTCTTCGACCTTCCGCCCGGCACAAGCGACGAGCCCCTCTCCATCGCGCAGGAGATCCCGCAGGCGGACGGCGCCGTCGTCGTGACGACGCCGCAGGAGGTCTCCGTGCTCGACATCGTGAAGTCCATCGGCTTTGCAAAGGCGCTCAACCTGCGCGTGCTTGGCATCGTCGAGAACATGTCCGGCTTCGTGTGCCCGCACTGCCAACAGGAGACGCCCGTGTTTGCAAAGGGCGGCGGCGAGCGCGCGGCCCGCGAGACGGGCGTCCCCTTCCTCGGCTCGATCCCGCTGCACCCGCCCATCGCGCGGCACGGCGACGAGGGCGTGCCCTTCGTGCTCGGCGACGAGGACAGCGCCGCGGCAAAGGCCTTCCAGCAGGTCGTCGCCGAGCTCGAGAAGCGCCTGCCGGCGCGCTGAGCCCGTCAATGTATACGTATGTATACATCTGTATACGTTGTGCGCGTTAGGGCGCCGTCCCGTAGTACTCCCACGCGCCGGCGAGCATGACCGTCGCCGTCGTGGTGCCCGTGAGCGTGACCTCGACGCGCCAGTTGCCCGCGCGCGGCTGGTCGATCGTCTCGAAGCGGAACTCGTCGGTCTGGCTCTGCAGGAACGTGCGCTCGTAGACGGCGCGCCCCGCGGGGTCGCTGATGCGCACGTCGGCGCGCTCGTTGGCGCTGCTGCCCACCTGCACGCGGACGTTGAACGCGAGGACGTCGTAGGGCTTGCGTTCCTTGGAGCTCGCGCCGTCCACGAGCACCGTTCGCGAGTACGTCTGCGCAAGCCCGCCGGGCGGGCCGAAGGTCTCCTGGAAGAGGTCGTCGCCGCGGACGAAGTAGGCCGTCTCCCGCACGTTCGTGCGGTGCTCGGAAACCTGCAGGTCGTGCAGCACCTGGCCGCGCCCGTCGGTGACTTGGAGCTTCGAGAACCACTTGATCTGCGGGATGAAGTCGTACGCGAGGCGGAAGCCCGCGTTGTTGGTGGCCACGATCTCGAAGCCGGGACGGGGGCCCATGCGCGTGGGAATGTCCTCGCGGTAGGTCGCCGTGGCGCGAAGCGTGCCCTTGTGGAGCGAGAGGAAGAGGTCCGTGTCCCACGTGTCGCCGTCGCGGATGGGGAAGCGGTACATGGCGCGCGGCTCGCCCTTCTCGTAGATGGCGAGGTTGCCCTTCTGGATGCGGCCGAGCTGCGGGTTCACGTTGAAGAGCGCGTGGACGAGCGCCTGCGTGCGGTCCGTGACGCCCACCCAATAGTGGTTGCCGTCGTCGTCGTAGGCCACCATCGTGGACGTGGAGGCGGGAAACTCGGAGGTCTGCGCCGTGTAGGTCCACGCGTCGCCGAGGTTCCAGCGGGGGATGTGCGCGACGGGGTCCTCGTCTCCTCCGTTGCCGTTGGGCGGGGGCGGAGGCGGCGTCGGGCCGGCGCAGCCCGCAAGCGTGCCGGCCAGAAACAGGACGGAAAGCGCGACGGCGCGCGAGTTCATCGCGCGGCCGAAGCCGCGACCTCGCAAAGTATTTTGTGGTCGCGGCGGCAACGCGTTCGTCAACGCAGCTCCTGCATCGTCTCGCGGTCGACCCGCCGCACCGACGACCGCGCGAGGGCGACGGCCATGGCGACCGCGACGGCAAAGAGGGCCGCCAGGAGCCAAACCGCCGTCCTCGCGAGGGCAAGCGCGTCGACCGGAAGGAGCGGGAAGGCGAGGCCGGAGATGCGGTCGAGCGCGGCGGCGGCCGGAAGCGCAAGCGCAAGCGAGAGGGCGAACGCGACCAGGAGCGGCAGGGCCACCTCGACGGCAAGCCCGGCCGCGACGGCGTTCCGGGATGCCCCAAGGGCCAGGAGCACGCCGTCGGCCGCGCGGCGCTCCGCCCGCGCGCGAAGGCCCAAGAGGACGACGAGAAGGAACGAGGTCGCCACGCCGACGAGCGCAAGCGCCTGCAGCGTCGCCCCCGCGCGCACCTGGCCCGCGAGGCGCTCCTGCACGAGCGCGTTGGCGGAGAGGGCCGACGCGCCCGCGTCGCGGAAGAGGTCCTGGTAGCGCGCGGCAAACGCGTCGGCGTCGGCGCCCGGGTCGAGGAGCACGCGCTGCTCGCCGGCAAGCGCGGTGAAGTGCACGGGCAGCGCCTGCTTGGAGACGTACACGCCCTCGAGCAGGCGCGTCTCGACGACGCCAACGACGCGGTAGGAGAGCGCGCCAAGCGGGCCTTCGAGACGGATCTCGTCCGAGCCGAGGGACGCGTGCACGGAGGAGCTCACGACGGCAAGGTCGCTCGACGTCGCCACGGCGAGGAAGGGGTCGTGCACGGACGGGTCGAGCGAGCGGACCGCGTGGCGGTGCCGCTGCGCGAAGGACGTGTCGATGCCGTACACCGTCTGCTCGCGCGTGGACGCCGAGTGCAGCCCCACGCCCGTGACGCGCATGAGCGCGTCGATGCCAAGCGTCTCGCGCAGCAGCGCGCGCGCCGCCTCGGCGCGCGCGGGCTCGCGCGGCAGGACCGCCGTGGCGTCCTCCACGAAGCCGGGCAGCGCAACGACGACGGCGTAGCCGCCCGCTTCGCGCTGCGGGTCGGGCGCGGCGGCGCTCGCAAGCGCAAGGCCCGCGAAGAGGCTCGCAAGGACAAGCGTGGTGGCGGCGGCCGCGACGGCGTGCGCGCGGTGGGAGCGTCGCGTCCGGAACCATCCGAGCGCGGAGGGCGAAAGCGCGCGGGGGCGCGCGAGGAGGGGCTCGGCCCACGGCGCCACGAGGATGGCCGTGGCAAAGGCGGCGGCCGCAAGCGCGGCCGAGGAGAAGGCCTCCGTGGGCGCCTCGGGCGCAAGGGCAAGCAGAAGGACGGCGCTTGCCAGAAGCGGCGCGGCCAGGAGGATGCGCGCGCGGGCGGGAGCCGGCGGCGAGGAGGGCCGCGGCGCGCGGCCTTGGACGGCGCGGCGAAGCGACCACCACACGGAGAGCGCAACCGGCACGGCGGCCGCCAAGGGGACGAGGAGGACGGCAAGCCCGGGCGCAAGCGCGCCGCCGTGCGCAAGGCCAAGGCCGCGGGCAAGGAAGCTTCCCAGAAGCGGCGAGGCCGCAAGCGCCAGGAGAACGCCGGCACCAAAGGCGGGCGCAAGGTGCAGCGCGGCAAGGCCCCAGGTCGTGCGGCGGCGCGCTCCCAGCGCGGAGAGGACGCGAACCTCGCTCGCCAGGCGACCCGTGTGGAACCCGGCGGCCCACGTCGCAAGGAGAAGGCCCGCGACCGCGCCCGGCCCAACGGCGACGGCGAGAAGGCGCTCGGTCGTGGACAGCCGGGCCTCGCGCTCCTCGCGTAAGCGGCTTGCCGTCGCGTCGAGCGCAAGGCCCCGCAGCGGGTCAAGTGTCGAGCCGGCGCCCTCCCTGGCGCGGGCGAGGACGCCTTCGACTCGCGAGGCAAGCGGGGGCGGCATGCCCGCGAGCGCGTCCTCGCCGGGCGCGGCGAGCACGAGAAGACCCGAGGCCTGGCCGGCAAGGTCGAGCTCCGCCTGGAGATCGGAGAGCGCCACGACCGCAAGGCCGTGCGCGCCGGGGCCAAGCGCGGAGAGATCGGCCCGCACGAGCGCGCGCTCGATGCGGGCCTGCTCGAGGAGCCCCACCTGCGCGGCCACGGCGCGCCATCCCTGCCCCGACAGGAGGCGACCGAGCGCTTGCGCGTCGCGCGCGTCGAAGACGCTTGCGTGCTCGAACCGGAAGGCGACGCCCTGCGCGAGCTTCGCGTGGACAAGCGCGGTCCAGCGGCCCGCCGCCGGGGCCTCGATCGTGAGGTTGGGAAGGACGGGCGCGGCGGGCGTGCCCGCGTCGTCGAGGATCGGATCGCCCGAGGGCGGCAGAAGCTCGAGGTCGAAGTCGGTTCCCGCGTCGGCCGTGGACAATCGCGCCTCCAGCCGGCGCGCGCCTTCGGGAACGGCGAACTCGAAGCGGAAGACGTCGTTGTCGCTGTGCACGTACGTGTTGCCGACGCGGCTTGCAAGGAAGAGCGAACCTTGCGCGCTGTCGGCCACGCGCACCTCTTGTGCCGGCGCCTGCTGCACGCGGAAGGTGGCGCGCGCGGGCGCAAGACCGGAGGCGCCCGGGTCCCACAAGGCCTCGCCGGCAGCCGGTTCGGGCAGGCCCAACGCGCGCAGGCTCTCGGACGAAAGGCCCAGGAGGCGAACGCCCGCGTGCGTGCGCTCCCCGGAGGAGGCGAGCGCCTCTCGCTCGAGATGGACGGGGAACGCGGTCTGGGGCGCAACGCCGGGCCGCGCGGCCTGCGCAAGCTCGCCTTGGAGCGCCTCCAGCCGCTCTTGCGCAACCGTGTAGCCGCCGGGCGTGAGGACCGTGCCGAGCACGCGGCCCAACGCGCGGGCGTCCGTGTCGCGCTCGGCCTGCCGCGCGTCCGAGAGCGCAAGGTCGCTTGCGCCCACAAGAAGCGTCGCGGCGAGAACGCCAAGGGCGACAAGCAGCGGGCCCGCGGGCCGGCGCGTCCAGACGCGCGCCGCCGACCGAAGGGCGAGGCTCACGCCGGCAGCTCCTGCGGCGCGAGCGCGCCGTCGCGCAGCCGCAGCGAGCGCGTGGCGCGCGAGGCCATCACGTCGTCGTGCGTCACGACGACCGCGGCGCGCTCGCCCTCGCGCACGAAGCGCGCGATGGCGTCTGCCACAAGGGCGGCGCTCTCGTGGTCCAGGCTTGCGGTGGGCTCGTCGGCCAGCAGCAGGCGCGGCTCCTTGGAGAGCGCCCGCGCCACGCTTGCGCGCTGCGCCTCGCCCCCGGAGACCTCCGCCGGGAAGCGGTCGGCAAGCGCGCGCAGGCCCACCGCGGTGAGCGCGGCGCGCGCCTGCTCCCTGGCAGCCGCGGGGGCAAACCCGCGGATGCGAGCGGCCAGCGCCGCGTTCTCGAGAAGCGTGAGCTCGGGAACGAGCGCCGGGTCCTGGAAGACGAAGCCCACCTCGCGCGCGCGAAGCGCCAGGCGCTCGGCCGTGGACAGCCGCGCGAGGTCGTGGCCCAGGACGTGGACGGTTCCCTCGTCGGGAGCGTCAAGCCCGCTCACGAGGTTGAGAAGCGTCGTCTTGCCGGAGCCCGAGCGGCCGCGCACGGCCACCACTTCGCCGGGCAAGAGTTCGAGCGTGACGCCCGCAAGCGCCCGGACGGCCGCCGCGCCCCGGCCGTAGGTCTTGGCGAGGTCGCGCGCGACGAGCACGTGCATCGAGAGCGGACGGGCGCCCCGCTATTTTAACGCCGCGGGAAAACGGCCTCGAGCAGGGCGGCGGCGAGCGCCTCGCGGGTTCCCTCGAAGGGCTGCGCCGACCGAGCCGCCACGAGGAGCGCCCGCGTGCGCGCGGCGGAGACGTCCTCGACGCGGTTCCCCACCACAAGCGTCGCGTCGAGCCGCGCGCGAAGCTCCTGCGCGCGGCGGCGAAGCGCCGCGTCGTCCCCGCCCGCTTGGGCCTTCCAGGCGACAAGCGGCCCGGCGAAGTGCTTCCGGACCGCGTCGACGAACTTCGGAAGCGGGCGCAGGGGAACCTCGCCGGGCCCGTTTGCCCGTGCGGCGGGGGCGTAGTCGCCGACGGCCGCCGGGACGAACACCGCGTCGAAGCCGCGGGCAAGCGGCGCAAGCGCGAGGAGGTCGTCCACGGTCGAAAAGCGGCGGAAGCCAATCCACGTCGGAACCGGCTCCTCGACGTCGCCCATCCAAAGCTCCACCTCCGCGCCCCGACGGAACGCCTCCTCCGCAAGGGCAACGCCCGTCGCGCCCGAGGCGCGGTTCGTGAGCACGAGATCCTCCGCCAGCGGCTCGGCCGTGGGCCCGGCCACGACAAGCACGCGGCGGTTGGCAAGCGGCCGGCCGGAGAGGAGCCGACGCGCGTGCGCGTCGATCTCCTCGATGGAGGCCATCTTCGCCGCCTCCTCCTCCATCCGCGCGGCAAGCACGACGGCCCCGCGGGCCCGCAGCCGCGCGAGGTTCTCCTGCACGGGCGGATTCGCGAGCATCGTCGCGTGCATGGCCGGCGCGACGAGAATCGGGACGCGCGCCGCAAGCGTGGTGGCGAAGGTGAGAAGGGCGTTGTCGTCGACGCCAAGCGCGACTTTCGACACCGTATTGGCCGTCGCGGGCGCAAGGACGAGAAGATCGGCCCCGCCGCCCCTCGCGTCGCCAAGCGCGGCCACGTGCTCGCCGCGGCCCGAGAGCGACGTCACGGCGGGCTTGCAACCCACCGCCGCAAACGCGGGCGGCCGCACGAGCCGCTGCGCGGCCGGCGAGAGGACCGGCAGCACCGACGCGCCGTCGCGCACCCACCTCTCCGCAAGCGTGGGCGCCACGACGGCTGCGATGCTGCCCGAGACGCCAAGGACGATGCGCTTCCCGGCAAGCGGAAGCCCGGGCGAGACCGTGCGGCGCGCCAACGGGCGCCCATGCCAGCGGAGGCGCTTAGCGTTTCCGGACCCGCGGCCCGCCGTTTTCCTGCGCAAGTGCGCAGGAACCCTCCCCGTCACGGTTATCTGCCCGCCCGCGCTCCGCCTCGTGGATGCGCGTCATCGCCTTCACGGGCCTGCCCGGCGCGGGCAAGACCGTCGCCGCCGACGTCGCGCGCGAGATGGGCCTGCCCGTCGCGCGCATGGGCGACTGCGTGTGGGACGAGGTGCGCGCGCGGGAGCTTCCCCTCACCGAGGAGAACGTGGCGCGCGTGGCGCGCGAGATGCGCGAGCGGCACGGCCCGGCGATTTGGGCCAAGCTCACGCTTGGCCGCGTCGCGCATCGCGGCTACGACCTCCTCGTCGTCGACGGCGTGCGCAGCCCGGACGAGGTGGACCACCTGCGGGCGACGCTCCGGCGCGACTTCCTGCTCGTGGCCGTCGTGGCCGACGAGGCGACGCGCTGGCGTCGCATCCAGGAGCGCAAGCGCCACGACGAGACGGCCGACCACGCGCTCTTTGCCGCGCGCGACGCTCGCGAGAAGGCCTTCGGGATCGAGCGCGCCATGGCGGCGGCCAACGTCACGATCCACAACGACGGCGGGCTCGAGCCGCTGCGCGCGAGCATCCGCGCAATCCTGGAAACCGCCGCCGGCGGCAAGTGGCCAAGCGGGGGCGCGCCGCCGTGATCGTCGCACGCGTGTCGGCGGCCGTGCAGCCCACGGAGGACCCGGCGCTCGTGGAGCGGGCCGTGCGCGCGTTCTTCCCGGGCGCCGCGCTCGAAACGACCGGCGCGCGCGTCGCGGGCAGCGAGGAGGGCGCAAAGGGGCTCGCGGAGGCCATCGCGCGCGCCAAGATCGCGGACACGGCGCGCGCCATCCTGCTCGGGAACCTTTCGCGCGACGAGCGCACGACGGCGTTTGAGATCAACAAGCAGGCCGCCGTCGCGGGCCGGCTCAACTTCGCCACCGTGCGAGGTCCGCTTGGCGACATCGTCGTGCGCCTCGAAGCCGACGCGCCCGAGGAGCTTCGCGCGTTCATCGACCGCGCCGCGCCGGACACGCGGGCCAAGAAGTATCGCGAGGCGCTCTCGCCCGCGGATCTTCGGGAGCTCCTGCGCGCGCAACGGCGCGAGTGGACGCCCGAGGAGATGCTCGAAGGATCCGAGGAACCTTCCGAACCGTCGGCGGAGGCGGAAGAGCCGGAGGAAGAAGAAGGACGGCCGGGACCCGGAGGGAAGGCGGGCGATCGACGGGCCCCGGCCGACGACAAGCGGCCAGGCGGCTAGCCGCTTGCGGAGGCGCCCGCGGCGGCGCGGGCGCGGTCGAACAGATCCCGCAGGAGCGCGCCAAGGCCCGTGAGGCCGTCGGCAAACGCCTGCTGGATCGCGGTCAGCTTCTCGGCCACGCGCTCGGGAACGTGCTCGAGCGCGACGGCAAGCCCGCGGCCGCGCGAAGGCTCCGAGGCGGGGCCGGCCTCGTTCCCCGAGTCGCCGGTTTCCTCCGGCTGGGATCCCGAGGGCAGCTCGCGGTTGCTTCGTTCGGAGGCGTTCTCGATTCCCCGGTTCGACGCGGCTGGGAGCGAGGCGGCAAGGGCGGCCGTCGAGAGCACGAGCGCAGCGGCGAGCGCGGCGATGCGTAGGGTTCGCATTTCGTTCACCGCCGCCGCAGGCGACCTCCGGGGTATACCTCGCTTGTGATGCAAGGATCGAAGCGTCCGGGCGGCGTTTGAGGCTTGGTCCCAAAGCCTAAGACGAGTCACCCTCGACCGCGTCGCGCGCAAGCGCGCCCGCCACGCCCTACGCCTTTCGCCGGCGTGCCGTGGCCGGCGCGACGCCCGGCGGCTCGGGGGACGCCTCCGCGGGCTCTTCCGTGAAGGCGACGTCGATCTCGAGGAAATCGTGGGCCGCGTGCGTCTTCTCGAAGAGACGCCGCGCCGACTCGAGGAGGGGCCGCACGTCCCGGTAGCGTGCGGAGAAGTGGGTGAGGTACAGCGCGCGCACGCCGGCCTTCTTGGCCACGTAGGCGGCCTGCGTCGAGGTGCTGTGCCCGTAGGCGTTGGCCTCCGCATAGTCGTCGCCAAACGTGGAGTCGTGGACGAGCACGTCGGCGTCGCGAGCAAGCTCCACCATGGCCTCGCTCGGGACGGCGTCGCCCGAGTAGGCGATCTTGCGCCCGCGACGCGCCGGGCCCAGCACGTCCTCGGGCCGCACGACGCGCCCGTCGGCAAGCGTGACGGGCGTGCCCGTCTGCAGCGACCCGAAGGCCGGTCCTTCGGGCACGCCAAGCTCAAGCGCGCGGGGCTTGTTGAAGCGGCCCGGGCGCGGATCCTCGACGAGCGCATAGCCGAGGTTGGGCACGTTGTGCTTGACCGCTCGGGCCTCGATGCGGTAGCCCGGGAAGGGGACCACGTCGCCGTCGCGAAGCTCGCGCACGTCGATTGCGAAGGAGGGCTTGAAGTAGGCAAGGCGCGTGAAGCCGGCCACGATCTCGGCGATGCCGGGGGGCCCGTAAACCTCGAGCGGGTCGACGCGCTCGTTCATGGACATCGTCTGCAGAAGGCCGGCAAGCCCCAGGAAATGGTCCGCGTGGAGGTGCGAGACGAACACCCTGCGGACCTGCATGTAGCTGAGCTTGCTGCGCTGGAACTGCCGCTGGGTCCCCTCGCCGCAATCAAACAGGATCACCTCGGGGCCCCGCTTCACGGCGATGCAGGCCGTGTTGCGCTCGGCGGTGGGCCAGCTGCCGCCGGTGCCAAGGAACGTGATGGACATCCCTTCGTGGATGCCGGGTCGAGGCTGGCCCATGGCGGGCGATTGGGAGCCTCGTAGATAAGCGTTTATTCGCGCGGGGCGCCGGAATGCCCGCCGCCCTCGTCCCAAGGTATTTCTCGGGGGAGGAGAAGTGCGCCCCGTGCGCCCGCTTGCCCTGCTCCTGTTGGCGCTCGTCGTTGTCGGATGCCTGGCCGGCCCCCCGCCGCCCTCCGAGGGCGCACGCGAGGAGGAACGCCAGGGTTTTCCGTCGCTTGCTTTTGGCCCTTCGGTTGGCATGGCGCAGCCAAGCGGCGGAGCCGAGCCCAACCTCGCGGTACTCCCCGACGGCACGATTTTCATCACGGCCGTCGCGGGAGGCCAAGATCGCCCGAACGCGCTCGAGGGCGCCGCCTGGCTGTGGCGCTCGCGCGACGGCGGGCAAAGCTGGCAGACGCTTCGGGAGCCCATCCGCGACTCGCCGTTTGGGACCGTTTCAGGCACGAGACGGCCGTTTGGAAGCAGCGACGCGGACGTCGTGGCCACGACGGACGGCTGGGTCTACTACACCGACTGGTGGAATTGGGGCGCGCCCGTCGCGGGCACCCACCGCGTGGGCAACTACCTTGTCGAGCGAAGCCGCGACGGTGGCGAGACGTGGCAGTCCGCGCCCGTCACCATCCCGGAGCCCGCGAACATCGACCGCCAATGGCTCCTCGCGCGCGAGGGCGGCTTTATCGGTCTCTTCTGGAGCGGCTACAACCATCCCGAGACGCTCACGGCGCGCGAGCGAAGCGAGATCGTAAACGACATCCAGGGCGTCTTCTCGCGCAACCACGGCGAGAGCTGGAGCCTTCCCGTCGTCGTGGCCCCGCCCAAGCCAAACTACGTCTACCTCATCGCGCACCCCTTCTGGCTTCCAAGCGGCGAGATGGTCGTTCCGTACGCGGCCGTCTTCGGCGACTACCTCTTCGATCCGGGCGAAGCCGCCTACGCGATCTCCGCCGACGACGGCCGCACGTGGACGCAGCACGCCATCGCGCCCATCGAGACCGCCTTCGAGGGCGTCTGGCCCCTGCAAGGAGCCGCAGACGCCGCCGGCCGCATGTACGTCGCCTGGCAGGAGCGGCGCGGGGAGCACATCGCGCTTCTCGTCTCCACAAGCAACGACAAGGGGCGCACGTGGACCTCACCGCACGCCATTGCAGCCGAGGGCGTCCACGGGCTCCCGTGGGTGGCGGCGCAGAAGGACGGGCACGTCACCGTCGGGTGGTACGGCGGAGCGTCCACGGGCGATCCGCGGCAAGCGCCCGCCGACGCGCAATGGTTCGCCTACGCGGCGGATTCGCGCGACGCCGGCGCCACGTGGACGATCGCGAAGGTGAGCGACGAACCCGTGAAAGTCGGGCCTTTCTGCCTCCACGGCGCCGCGTGCGCCTCCGACCGCGAGCTTCTCGACTACGTGAGCGTGACCTTTGGGCCCGACGAGCGGCTGCATTACGCCTTCGCCCGCTCCCGCGAGGTCGGGGGCGTCAAGATCGGGCACGTGCACTATGCCGGGCAAGCGCCGTGAAGCGTGAACTTTGATTCCGCCGTCTGAAAAACGGCCCCCGACGGCGCAACGTTCTTATAGAAAGCGCGCATACGAGGGAAGGCGCACCGGGTGCCAAGAGCGCCCGACGCACACTGGTTCTGACCCACGGAAAACCCGTGGCGAGCCTGCGAGACCGTCTCGGCGGCCGATCGTCGTCCGGGCGCTCGCAACCCACAAATACGATGTAACGTATCTGTAGGGGCCTACCTCGTCAGGTAGGTGGACAAGCAATCACTCCGCGGTTACAAGGCCCTTGGAGTCCGGGCGTACGCCCGCTGTGAAAGGGGTTCCATCCAGGCCGCGGAACAGGCGCACGGCTCCGGCCGGCCGCGCTTTCATGGAGGTCCGAGAAACCCGACACGGCGCCCGTGATCCACACGGTCCGGCGCCCTCTGACGTGACCTCTCGGAGCTGACGTGGGAACCGATCAACAGTGCAACGACGTGAGGTGCAAACTCGCTTCCTTTTTTCTGCCGCAGGAGCTCTCGCTTCGGCGAGAGTCCGACCGGTTCACCGGACCTGGCTGGCTCGCACGCGCGAGCAAAGGTCCGGTGGCCAAACTCCGGTTGATCCTGCCGGCGGGCACCGCTATTGGAGTCAGCTTAAGCCATGCGAGTCGAGAGGTGCAAGACCTCGGCAGACGGCTCAGTAACACGCGGAGAACCTACCCTCGAGTGGGGGATACCCTCGGGAAACTGAGGCTAATACCCCATAGCTCTGGGATGCTGGAACGCTTCCAGGGCGAAACTTCCGGGGCTCGAGGATGGCTCTGCGGCCTATCAGCTCGTTGTCAGGGTAACGACCTGACAAGGCTACGACGGGTACGGGCGTTGAGAGACGTCGCCCGGAGATGGGTTCTGAGACACGAACCCAGGTCCTACGGGGCGCAGCAGGCGCGAAAACTCCGCAATGTGGGCAACCACGACGGGGTGACTCCAAGTGCCAGCACTATGTGCTGGCTGTTTTCCTGTCTAAAAAACAGGGAGAGTAAGGGCTGGGTAAGACGGGTGCCAGCCGCCGCGGTAATACCCGCAGCCCAAGTGGTGCTCATTGTTATTGGGCCTAAAACGTCCGTAGCCGGCTTGCTAAATGCCTGGGTAAATCGGGCCGCTTAACGGTTCGAACGCCGGGTAGACTGGCAGGCTTGAGACCGGGAGAGCCTCGAGGTACTCGCGGGGTAGAGGTGAAATTCTGTAATCCTGCGGGGACCACCGGTGGCGAAGGCGTCGAGGTAGAACGGATCTGACGGTGAGGGACGAAGGCTAGGGGCGCAAACGGGATTAGATACCCCGGTAGTCCTAGCTGTAAACGCTGTGGTCTTGGTGTCGGAAGTCCTACGAGGGCATTCGGTGCCGGAGCGAAGGTGTTAAGACCACTGCCTGGGGAGTACGGCCGCAAGGTTGAAACTTAAAGGAATTGGCGGGGGAGCACCGCAACGGGAGGAGCGTGCGGTTTAATTGGATTCAACGCCGGGAAGCTCACCGGAGACGACTGCTACATGTGGCCCAAGCTGACGACTTTGGCCGAATTGCAGAGAGGTGGTGCATGGTCGTCGTCAGTTCGTACCGTAAGGCGTTCTGTTAAGTCAGATAACGAACAAGACCCATATCCCCAATTGCCACTCCCATCTCCGGATGGGAAGCACATTGTGGAGACCGCCACTGCTAAAGTGGAGGAAGGATTGGGCAACGATAGATCAGTATGCCCCGAATTCTCCGGGCTACACGCGCGCTACAAAGGACGGGACAATGGGCTTCAACCCCGAGAGGGGAAGGCAATCCCGAAACCCGTTCATAGTTCGGATCGAGGGCTGCAACTCGCCCTCGTGAAGCTGGATTCCGTAGTAATCGCGTCTCAAAATGGCGCGGTGAATATGCCCCTGCTCCTTGCACACACCGCCCGTCAAACCATCTGAGTAGGGTCTGGATGAGGGTGTCTCGCTTTGTGACATTCGAATCCGGGCTCTGCAAGGAGGGTTAAGTCGTAACAAGGTATCCGTAGGGGAACCTGCGGATGGATCACCTCCTACGAAACCTCGTACGTGAGGGTCTACGACAACGACCTTGCGGTTGCCAGAGGTTCGAAAGGACCTTCGGCAGCCGTTTGGCAGAAAACAAGGAAGCGAGCACCAAATCACGTCGCTGCACAGCATAACGTTCATTCCAAGCGGACCGCATGCCCGGCCACGCCGGGCGTGTAGATCAGCGGAAGATCGCCTCATTTGCAATGAGGAAGTCGTGGGTTCGAATCCCACCACGTCCATCGCACGATGGACCGGTCGGTTCCCAATTCCAAGTCATCTCGAACCGCTTTCGGGCGGTCCGATTCATGACAATCACGTGCACCCGGCGACGCCGCTACCTAGGCGCGTCGGGGAAGCGGCCCAGTCCGTAAGACGCGCCCATCCGGCGCGCCGGGCGATGAAGGTCGATGCATACGCGAACCCGGACGCCAGTTGAGTCGTAATCGTTAGACGGCTGTTACGCCGTCTGGTGGATGGCTCGGCTCAAGTGCCCATGAAGAGCGTGCCAAGCTGCGATATGCCACGGGTAGACGCATGGAGTCTCCGATCCGTGGATCCTCGAATGGGAATCCTGCCGACTTCGGTCGGCGTTCCGTAAGGAACGGGAACCCGCTGGAGTGAAGCATCCTAGAAAGCGGAGGAAAAGAAATCAACCGAGATTCCGTTAGTAGTGGCGAACGAACACGGAACAGGGCAATCCGAATCCCCACGCGACGAGCGTGGGGAGATGTGGAGTTTTGAACTCTCGCACGTCCGACGCCGGTTAGGCGAGGTCTGCTGGAACGCAGCGCCGAAGAGGGTGATAGCCCCGTAACCGAAACCCGGCAGGACGATTGGGAGTCTTCCGAGTAGCGTGGGCCGGATACCCCGCGCGAAATTGGGTGGCACCAACATCCAACCCTAAACACACCTTGAGACCGATAGCGCAGTAGTAGCGTGAGCGAAAGCTGCAAAGCACCCCTGACGGGAGGTGAAAAGTCCCTGAAACCAGACGGTTACAGACTGCCACGGCGTGGAAGCAACGAAGCCACCGCGAGGTGGTGGAGCAGCGTCGTGTCGTACGTGCTGAAAAACGGACCAGGGAGTTCTATCCATTGGCGAGGCTAAGACGTCAACCGTCGGAGCCGCAGGGAAACCAACGTGCGCGCAGTGAAAACGAGGCGCGAGGTGCGTTCGCCTGGAGTCAATGGAGGGAGACCCGAAGCCATTCGATCTATGCGTGGCCAGGTTGAAGCCCTACGAAAGTGGGGTGGAGGACCGACCGGAAACTGACGTGCAAATCGTTCCGTTGAGCTGCGTATAAGGGGTGAAAGTCCAATCGAGAATGGGGATAGCTGGTTCCGCCCGAGACTGCCCGCAGGCAGACCTCTCCGGAGACGGGTGGTGCGGTAGAGCACTGATCGCGGGTTTAGGGAGGGAAACCTCTCGGCCTGCTGTCAAACTCCGAACGTGCCATCGTCGTAGAAGGAGGGCAGTGAGCGACACTGGGGTAAGCTTGTGTTGCGAAAGGGGAACAACCCAAACTGCGGTTAAGGGCCCTAAGTGCCGACTAAGTGTGACATAACAAAAGGCGTCCGTGGCCTAAGACAGCTAGGAGGTGTGCTCAGAAGCAGCAATCCTTTAAAGAGTGCGTAACAGCTCACTGGCCGAGGTCACGGGCCCTGAAAATGGACGGGGCTAAGTCGGCCCCCGATACCGCGGGCCACCGAAAGGTGATGCGGTAGGGCGGTGTCCTGCATGCGTGGAAGGTGGGCTTTGAGGTCCACTGGAGCGTGTTGGAACAAGAATCCTGGTGTGAGTAACAGCGTAGAACGGTGAGAATCCGTTCCGCCGGAAGGGCAAGGTTTCCTCGACGATGATCGTCAGTCGAGGGTTAGGCGGTCCTAAGGCCAACCTTACCTGAGTTGGTCGAAAGGGAAGCCGGTTAATATTCCGGCCCCACGGCAAGTTTGTCTGCAGAATGACGCGTCCGGCTAGGTGGACGGCACTCGTCTGTGTCGCTAAGCACCGAACTTCGGGGAGTACCGTAATGGTGAGAACCGAAGGAATGTGCGAACGGGATCCCTCCGGGGGTCTTCCGCTGATGCCAGGCGCCCGTGAAAAGTTTTGCAGAGTCGCTTGTCGTGTCCGTACCGAGATCCGACACAGGTGCCCCTGGCTGAGAAGGCCAAGGCGTATCGGATACAACGTTTGCGAGGGAACTCGGCAAATTAGCTCCGTAACTTCGGGAGAAGGAGTGCCAGCCGCGAAAGCGACTGGTCGCAGTGACAAGGGCGCTCCGACTGTTTAACCAAAACATAGGTCACCGCAAGTCCGAAAGGATGTGTATGGTGGCTCAATCCTGCCCAGTGGCGGTACCTGAAACCCCAGTACAATGGGACGAAGGGCCGCTAAACGGCGGGGGTAACTATGACCCTCTTAAGGTAGCGTAATACCTTGCCGCTTAATTGGCGGCTTGCATCAATGGTCCAACGAGGGCGCTACTGTCCCCGCAAACAGTCCGGTGAAAACGACATACTGGCGAACAGTCCAGTACGTTCCTAGGGGAAGCGAAGACCCCGTTGAGCTTTACTGCAGCCTGTGGTTGTGATACGAAGTTCGATGTGTAGCGTAGGCGGGACCCGTCGAAGCGGAGGCGCTAGCTTCCGTGGAGGGGCCGATGAAACACCGCCCTTCGAACTTTGTATTGCTCACTGCTTCGGCAGGACACCCATAGGTGGGCAGTTTGGGTGGGGCGCCACACGCTCGAAAAGATATCAAGCGTGCCCAATGGGTAGCTCAGGCCGGACAGGAATCGGCCGTAGAGTGCAAAGGCAAAAGCTACCTTGACGCCGATGGGCCCAACAACCATCGGCGATGCGAAAGCAGGGCTTAGCGAACCATTGAGGCTCCCTGGTGGGGCCCAATGATATCAGAAAAGTTACCACAGGGATAACTGAGTCGTCTCGTGCAAGAGCCCATATCGACCACGAGGCTTGCTACTTCGATGTCGGTTCTCTCCATCCTGGTGGTGCAGCAGCTGCCAAGGGTGGGGTTGTTCGCCCATTAAAGGGGATCGTGAGCTGGGTTCAGACCGTCGTGAGACAGGTTTGTTGCTATCTCTAGGAACTGTTCATGCCTGAAGGGAAGGGACCCATAGTACGAGAGGAACTGGGTCTCGGCGCCACTAGTCCATCGGTTGTCCGACAGGGCATCGCCGAGCAGCCACGCGCCAAGGGATAAGGGCTGAAAGCATCTAAGCCCGAAACCCACCCTAAAACGAGGCATTCGAGCTCCGGTAGAAGACCGGTTCGATAGAGCGGGGGTGTACGCACCGAGCTTCGGCGAGGTGCTCAGCCCGCCGCTACTAACCGCTCTAGCCGTCGTTCCGCGATTATGACTCAACCTTCAAACGGGTTCGCGTATGTGATTCACGGTCAACCGATCGCAAGATCGGTTGCAGTGGGTGGCTTGACGGTCATGGCGGAGGGGTACACCCGATCCCGTCCCGAACTCGGAAGTTAAGCCCTCCTGCGTGCCACGAGGTACCGGCTTGGGAGACCGGCTGGGAAGCGTGCCTGGCTTGCCAGGGTCCGCAAGGACGTTCGCTGTCACCACCCACTCACTCTTCTTTCATCACTGGCTTGGATAGCGGAGCGGCCGCCCTTTGCGCGCTGCGCCCCAAACCTCTTGACCCCGCGCGCCTCAGCGTTCGCATGCTTGCCGCCGACGCGCTGGCCCTCGCGATCCTCACCTTCCTCCTCGGGTGGGCCCTTGCCCGGGCCGGCCGCGCCGCCGCCGTCGCGGCCGCGCGCCGGGACACGGCCGTGCGCCAGCGCGCCGTCGTGCGCGGGAATGCGGTCGAGCAGCTGGCGCCCATGCTGCCGGGCTTCCGATGGAATCCGGCGGACGCGCGCTGGATCGGAAAGCCGGTGGACTTTGTCGTGTTCGACGGCTACAGCGCGGCCAGGGACGGCGCCTGCGCCGATCTGCCCTGGATCGTGCTCGTGGAGGTGAAGTCCGGCCGCGGCGAGATCTCCTCGGATGAGCGCAGGATCCGCGACGCGGTGGAGAAAGGGCGCGTGCGGTACGAGGTCTGGCGCGTGCCCTAGGCCTCTACGCCCACGACGATGTCGCAGCTCCGCAGGGAAGAGAGGATGCCCGGCGGGCTGAGCTTGTACCGCTTGGGCGACTGGATGTCGAGCGTGAGCTCGAGCACGGAGCCGGGTTGCAATCCGCGTTTCATGGGAACGAGGATGCCGCCGAGGAGGTCCCACGCCTCCTGGCTGTACCGCTCGGGCACGACCTCGAGGTAGGGCTTGTCGGCCTCCTCCGTGCCGCCGTCTCCGGCGCGCACCTTGATCTTCTTGATCACGCGCTCGCGCGCGACGTAGCCGCGGAAGGTCACCTTCATGGGGAACTTGTACTGGGAGACGAGCGCGTCGACGAGCGCGCACCGAAGGTCGCCCTTGTCGGCCTCGGAGGCAAGCGTCTTCAGGCTGCGCGCCTCGGCGTTCAGGAAAGAGAGCCAGTCGTCGGTGCCTTGTGCCAAACCCTTTGCACCCACGTCTGCTTGGTCGCCCGCTCCTTTTCCCCGCTGCGTCAGGCGCTCTCGGGAGAAACGGGGGAATCGACCGCAGGGGACCTGGGGGGCAAGGGGCCCTTCGGGCGCCGGCCGGCGAGCCTTCAACGGTCACCCTCTCACGACGGTGGACGCTTGCGCGGGGGCGCGAGGATCATGACCTCCGTGGCCTTGATCACGGCCCTCACGCGAAGCCCTTCCCGCAGGCGGAGGTGGTCGGCGGCGGCTCGGGTGATGAGGCTCTCCAGCGCCTGGCCGGGCGCAAGGTCGATCGTGACGCGGGCCGCCACGCCGTCGCGCTCGACGGCCCGCAGCGTCCCGCGGAGCTGGTTGCGCGCCGACAGGCCGTACCCCATCGCCTGCCAGAAGGTGTCCTCGTCCGTGACGCGCTCGAGCGCGCCGCGCCGTTGCTCGTAGGCGGCAAGCACGCGCTCGCCGGCCGGCGTAAGGCGCGCGCCGCCTCGCGCCGCGCCCCCGCGCGCCCGCGTGAGGAGAGGGCGCCCGGCGGCTTCCTCCGCCTTCCGCAGGAGGCCCCACGCGTGACGGTAGGATCGGCCCGTCGCGCGCGCCGCGGCCGCAAGCGAGCCCTCGGTCGCAACGGCCGACAAGAGCGCGGCGGCGTCGTCGGGCAGGACCGCGCGGCCGCGCGCCTCCAGCCAGCTTCGCGTGCGCAGGCGCGGCATCGGCGTGGCCAACGGTCGGGCGGGCGAAGAACCTTTGCCGTTATGCTTAAGCGAGCATAACGGGGTGACCGCGCCGCATGCGGACCGTCGCCGCGCTTGCGATCGCCGCGCTTCTGGCCCCCGCGCTCGCCGGGTGCCTGTCGGCCTTCGAATCCAGCCCGCGTCCGGCGCTGCGCGTGTCCACGACGACGAGCCTTGAGAATTCCGGCCTGCTCGCCTCGATCGTTCCGGTCTTCGAGCAGGCGCGCGGGATCGACGTTCGCGTCCGCGCGCTTGGAACGGGCTTGGCGCTTGAGGACGCCAAGCGCGGCAACGCAGACGTTCTTCTCACCCACGCGCCGGCGCTCGAGGAGGCCTTCGTCGCGCAAGGGTTCGGCACGGGGCGGCACGTGTTCGCGCGCAACGGGTTCCTGATCGTGGGCCCCTCGGGGGACGGGGTGCGCGTGGCGGGCCTCGACGCTCCGGCCGCCATGGCTGCGTTGGCGCAAGCGGGTGCTCCGTTCGTGTCGCGCGGGGACGGGTCGGGCACGCACGCGCGCGAGCGCGAGCTTTGGGCGCTTTCGGGCCTCGACTACGATCGTGAGGTCGTCCCGGCGCCGTGGTACCGTCTGGTCGGGCAGGGCATGGGCGCCACGCTGCGCATCGCAAGCGAGCTTTCGGCGTACACGCTTGTCGACGAGGCCACGTACCATTCGTATCGCAGCGCGCTCGCGCTGGTCGTCCACGTGCAGGGCGGAGAAGCGCTCACGAACGTGTACAGCGCGCTTCCGGTGGACGCCTCGCGCGTGCCGGGCGTCAACTCCGAGGCGGCGGGGGCCTTCGTCGAGTGGCTGCTCTCGGCCGAAGGGCGGGCCGCCGTCGAGACGTTTGCGGTGGACGGGCGACCGTTGTTCCGCGCGGGCGCTTCGGGCGGAGGCGCATGAGCGCCGACGTCGGGGCGATCACGCTTCTCACCGTCCAGGTGGCGCTTGCCAGCACGGCGCTCGCCGGCGTCCTCGGCGTGCCGGCGGGGTTGTGGCTGGGCGAGCGGCGGACGCGTTTTCGCCGCACGTTCCTCGTCCTCACTCGCACGCTCTACGGCCTTCCTCCGGTGCTCGCCGGGCTCTTCGTGTTCCTGCTCCTCTCGCGCGCGGGGCCGCTTGGGTCGTTGGGGCTTCTCTTCACGCCGGAGGCGATGGTGGTGGCGCAGGTGCTTCTCCTGGCGCCGCTTCTGGCCGGCATGGTCGCCTCGGCCGTCGCGTCGGTCGATCCGCTGCTTGGTGAGACCGCGCGCGCCGTGGGCGCAAGCGAGTCGCAGGTGCGCGGGATGCTGCTGCGCGAGATCCGCCGGAGCCTCGTGGGCGCGCTCATGCTGGCCTTCGGGCGCGCGATCGGCGAGGTGGGCGCCGTCATCATCGTGGGCGGCAACATCCAGTCGCACACGCGCGTGCTCACGACCGCGATCGTGCTTGAGACCGGAAGGGGCGACCTCCAGTACGCGGTCCTGCTGGGCGTGATCCTGCTTGCGCTCTCGGCGGCGACCGTGCTTGCCCTCACGCTGTGGGAGGACCGCCCGTGAGGCTCACGCTTTCGCGCGTGGCGGCAAGTCACGGCGGCCGGCTTGCGCTTCGCGGCGTGGACCTTGCCGTGCCCGAGGGCGGAGTGCTTGCGGTCATGGGCCCTTCCGGCGCCGGCAAGACGACGCTCCTTCGCGTCGCCGCCCTCTTGCATCCGGTCGAAAGCGGCGAGGTGCTCGTGGACGGCGCGCTCCCGCGGGACGCGCTCGCCGCGCGCCGCCGCATGGGCGTCGTCCTCCAGCGTCCGGTGGCCCTTGCGGGGACCGTGCTCGACAACGCGGCCGTGGGTCTTCGCGTCCGCGGCGTGCCGCGCGAGGAGGCGCACGCGCGGGCGCTTCCGGCGCTTCTCCGCATGGATCTTGCGCACGTCGCCGGCCGCCCTGCGCGGCACCTCTCGGGCGGGGAGCTCCAGCGCCTGGCCTTCGTGCGGGCGACGCTCGTCGAGCCCGAGATCCTCCTCCTCGACGAGTTCACGGCCAATCTCGATCCCGCCAACGTGCTCGCGCTCGAGGCGGCCACGGGCGCCTTTGCCCGTCAGCCCGGCCGCTCGGTTCTTCTGTGCACGCACGACGTCTTCCAGGCCAGGCGGCTTGCCACCGAGGTGGCCTTCCTGCGCGACGGTTCGGTGGTCGAGCGGGGAGGCCGCGAGGCGCTTCACGCACCCGCGAATGCGTGGACACGCGGGTTCCTGGCCGGCGAGGTCGTCCCCTAGCCCGGCAACCTTTTTAAGCGGAGGGAGGCTTGCCGCCCGATTCGCATGGCCTTTGCGGTCTTCGAGATCAAGAAGTCGGACAAGCCCAAGTGGGAGCAGGCGTTGGAAATCAACGTGAAGGACCCTGCGACCGGCAAGCTCGTCTACGACAAGGTCGCCGACCTCCTCCGAAAGCAGACCATCGTGGTCAAGGAGGGTCAATCCCTGGGCCTCGAAGAGGGCTACCTCTACGTTCTCGTGGAGGGCAGCGACGAGGCCTTGAAACATGCACGCGACCGCGTGAAGGCGTTCGGGGGACAGGAGGCCAAGGACGCCGAGGCCATCCGCCAGAAGATCAAGGACGAGGAGGAAGCCGCCGCCGGCGGCGTCGGCTTCATCTTCGGCTGAACGCGCGGAGTCGGGATGGGTCTGCCCTCCCGCCGGGCTAGGCCTCCGCCTTCAGGGGAACGTACTCGAAATCGAACCCGTAGCCTTCGCCCCAGATGTGGAACCCGAGGCCCGGCTGGGCAAAGGGAACGGGAATCGGCAGGAAAGCCTGCCGCAGGACGGCGGTGCCCTCGAGACCCATGGCGCCGGCGCGATCCCGCGAGTCGACGTACCCTAGAAGCGTTGCGTCTTCGACGATGTACAGCCGCGCCGCCGAGGGTTCGCCCTTGGTGGGGCTGCCGGTCACCACGGTGTCGATGGAGATCCAGAAATCCTCGTCCTCCCCGTGCGAGCTTCCGGTCTGGCCAAGCGGCGTTTGCGCGACGTCGAGGCGAACCTTTCCGAGGCCCACGTTGGGCAGCTTCCAGGAGGCAAGGACGTCCGCCACGCCCGGCGTGTCGGCCCAACCGCCCACGACGATCCCGTAATGGTCGAAGCCCTCGCCGGCGTGCTCCGCCGGCGGGTCGACGGCCAGGAGGCCCAGCATGACAGTCGAGGTCGCCTGCGCGTCGCCGACTTGGGTCTGCTCGCAGCGGTACGCGATCGTGACGATCAGCGAAGTGGCGCCGGCGGGATCGAGGCTCGACGCCTTGAACCCCGGCGGAAGGGGACCCAAGACGGAGGACGGAATCGTGAAGACGGCGATTTGCTCGACGCAACCGCCAAAGCCCAGCGTCGCGAGCAGCGGAACCTCGACGGAAAGCTCCGCGGGGCCCTCGACGGACGCGGTCGAGACCGGCTCGGGCGAGCCGATGCAGCCGGCCAGGAGGACGAAGGCCGCAAGAAAAGCGCCGAACCGGACGTACGTGGGTACCATGCAAGCCCCCGCCAGGAGGGCCCCTCCCGTGGCATGAGCCTTGCGCCCTTTGGAGGCCCAAAAGCGAGGATTTGATAGGTTCGCCCGAAACGGAATACTACTTGGGGGACGACAAGGGATGCGTATGCGATCCATGGCGTCCAAGCCCAAGCCGCGCAAACCCCGAGGGACCCGGAAGCTTGCCAAGGAAGGCATGTATTCCCGCATCACGGGAATCCAGGTGCTCGACCACGGGACCCGGCACGACATGCTCTCCATGATCACGGCCAAACCGGGCACCTCGTTCAAGGAGCTGCAGGACGCCGTGCGCCTGGCCGACGGGCCCACCACCTGGCATCTCGAGAAGCTCTCGCGCGAGGGCTTCGTCTCCCTCGTCCGCGACGGCAAGACCCGCCGCTACTTCACCAAAGACTTCCCCCCCACGCTTGCCAAGGCCATCGTCGCGGTCCGGGAACCCTCCCGCCGGGCGCTCCTGCACGGCATCTTCGCCCGTGCGGGCGCAAGCCAAACCGAGCTTGCCGCCGCGGTCGGCCTTTCGCCGCCCACCGCCCTGCACCATCTCGACATCCTCGAGAAGCAAGGCCTCGTCGAGGCCTGGCGCGAGGGACGCGTCAAGCGCTACCGCGCGACCGAAACGGCGCGCGAGGTGCTTGGAAGGGCGGGCGGTTAAGGGCCCCCCGACCACGGAGGCGTTCGACGTCGACTCGTGGGCGGCCTTGCGGCTGCCGCCGGCGCAAGCGATTGGGCCGCGCGGCCCAGCCTTCAAGGTACGGGCGAGCAGGAGGTCCAAGCCGCGTGCGTCTTGCTTCCGGCTTCGCAAGGTTTATGACCTTGGTATTACTATAGTAACATCATGCCCGTAAGCCGCCTGTCCATCTCCGTGACGCCCGAGCTCGCGGCGGCCTTGCGCGCCCTCGCCAAGGAGCGATCCGAGGACGTGAGCCGACTCGTCGAGAATCTGCTTCGGGAGAACCCGCTCGTGCAAGAGGCCGTCCAGTCGCTTCGGGGAGGCCGGCCCGTCCTCAAGAAGGGCAGGGACCTGCGTGAGCTCCTTCTGCTGGGACGAGCCGCCGACCGCCAGTGGCGGGACCGCATCGCTTCCGGGCGGGTGACCGTTGAAGGCGGCTGATCCGGGCGGCTCCCGGTTCGCCGACGAGCTCGTCCGCCTCCTTGCGGAGCGTTCGCCGGCGGATCGGAGGATCCTGTTCGTGGGCCTGCTGAACAAGCACCTGCCTGGCGGGCAGCGCGCGGTGCTCGTCGGCGGGGCCCTCGTCGAGTTCTACACCTCCGGGCTGTACACCACCGGTGACGTCGACCTCATCGGCAATTGGAATGCGATCGAGGACGTCATGCGTCAGGCCGGCTTTGGCAAGGAAGGGCGCCACCTCTACCGCGAGGACTTGGGCCTCGTGGTCGAGATTCCGAAGGACTCGCTGCGACGGACCGAGACGGTCGTCCTCCACGAGGTGGAAGGTTTGCCCGTGTACGCCGTCACCGTCGAGGACGCCATCGTCGATCGCCTCCTGGCCGCCAAGTTCTGGAAGTCCACGACCGACTGGGAACAAGCGATCCTCCTCTACGCCGCGCACCGTGCGCGCGTGGATCCTGCCGTCTTGGAGCAAAAGGCGGCGGCAAACGACGTTCCGGACACGCTCCGAAGGCTCGTGTCGGACGTCGCCGGACAAGGCCGCTAGTCCCGCCCGGTCACGCCCTTGAAGCTCCTTCGGACGACCCTCTGACCCGTGGGCTCCGCGCCGCGGAGCTTTCGGATCTGATCGCGATAGTACGCCGCCGCCTCGAAGTCCAGCCGCTTGGCGGCAAGTTGCATCTTGCCGGAGAGCTCCGTGATCAGGACCTCAAGCTCGGCCTCGGTCGTGGCCTCCCGCTTGACCTCCTCGATGGCTTCCTTCTCCCGCTCGCGCATGCGGCGGATGGCCTTCTCGATCGTGCGCGGGACGATGCCGTGGCGCTCGTTGAAGGCGGCCTGCACGGCGCGGCGGCGCCGCGTCTCCTCGACCGCGCGGCGAAGCGAGTCCGTGAGCTGGTCGGCGTAGAGGAGCACCGTCCCCCCCTTGTTGCGCGCGGCGCGGCCCATCGTCTGCACGAGGCTCGTCTCGCTGCGCAGGTACCCCTCCTTGTCCGCGTCGAGCACGGCCACGAGCGAGACCTCGGGAAGGTCGAGCCCTTCGCGCAGGAGGTTGATGCCGACGAGCACGTCGAAGGCGCCCGCGCGGAGGTCCTCGAGCAGGTCGATGCGGTCGAGCGTGTCCACGTCGCTGTGCAGGTAGCGGACCTTGAGCCCGAGGTCCTCGTAGTACTTCGTGAGGTCCTCGGCCATCTTCTTCGTAAGCGTCGTGACGAGCACGCGTTCCTTGCGCTCGATGCGCGCCCGGATCTCGGAGAGGAGGTCCTCGACCTGGCCTTTGGCGGGGCGGATCTCGACCTCCGGGTCCAGGAGGCCCGTGGGCCGCACGAGCTGCTCGACGATCGCGCGGGAGACCTTGCGCTCGTGCGGGCCGGGCGTGGCGCTCACGTACACGACTTGGCCGACGCGCGCCTCGAACTCCTCGAACCGCAGCGGGCGGTTGTCGAGGGCGCACGGCAGGCGGAAGCCGTACTCCACGAGCACCTCCTTGCGCGATCGGTCGCCCGCGTGCATGCCGCGAAGCTGCGGGAGCGTGACGTGGCTCTCGTCGACCACGGTCAGGAACTCCCCCTTGGGGAAGTAGTCGAGGAGCGTGTACGGAGGCTCGCCTGGCGTGCGTCCGTCGAAGTGGCGGCTGTAGTTCTCGATGCCCGAGCAGTAGCCGACCTCGCGGATCATCTCGAGGTCGAAGTTCGTCCGCTGCTCGAGGCGCTGGCCTTCCACGAGCTTGCCTCCGGCGCGAAGCTCGGACAGGCGCTCGGCGAGCTCCTGCTCGATGGCCTGGCAGACGCGCTCGATCTCGTCCTTGGGGGTCACGAAGTGCTTGGCGGGATACAGCGCGACGGCGGGAAGGTTCGTGAGCGTGCGGCCCGTGACGCGCTCGATGCGCGTCAAGCGCTCGATCGCGTCCCCGAACCACTCGATGCGGAAGACGTCGAGCCCGTCGGGGCTCTCCACGTCGACCGTGTCGCCCCGGACGCGGAAGCAGCCGCGCTGCACCTCGAAGTCGTTGCGCTTGTACTGCATGTCGACCAGGCGCGCGAGCACGACGTCGCGCTCGATCGATTGGCCCTGCTCGAGCACGAGGTGGGCGGCCTTGTACTCGTGGGGGTTGCCAAGGCCGAAGATGCACGAGACGGAGGCGACGACGATGGTGTCGCCCCGCGTGAGGAGGCTCTGCGTGGCCGACAGGCGCAGCCGATCGATCTCCTCGTTGCGGGCCGAGTCCTTGGCGATGTAGGTGTCCGTCGTCGGGAGGTACGCCTCGGGCTGGTAGTAGTCGTAGTAGGAGACGAAGTACTCGACCGCGTTGTCGGGGAAGAACTCCCGGAATTCCGCGTACAGCTGCGCGGCGAGGGTCTTGTTGTGCGAGATGACAAGCGTGGGTCGCTGGAGCTGCTCGATCACCTTGGCGATCGTGAAGGTCTTTCCCGATCCGGTCACGCCAAGGAGCGTGGCGCGCTCGTCGCCGCGCTCGATCGAGCGCACGAGCGAGGCGATCGCCTGCGGCTGGTCGCCGGCGGGCTCGTACTCGGATTGCACGCGCAACGAGGGCAAAGCGCTTGCGAAGAGTCGCGCGGGCGGCTTGAGCTTTTGCCCGCCTGGATCGTTTCGCGGTGCTCATCGTTGGCCGAAACCTTACGTGGGCTGCCGCCGGACGAACGGGCATGGCAAGCCAAGCGCCCGTCTGCTCGGTGTGCCGCCAGCCGCGCTCGCCCCTGCACCGTCTGGATTGCCCCGCCCGGTCGCTCACGCTGTGCGGGGAGTGCACCGTCGGCGCGATCCGGGTGACGCGCCCCACCGCCATCACGCTGCAGGCGCTGGAGCAGCTGGCCAAGCGCCTGGAGGGCGCGCTGTGCCGCGAGCCGCCCGACCACTACTGGGTGCTTCCCGGCACGCTCTTGCGGTCGGCCACGGACTGAAGGCGTCACCACTCCGCGGCGCTTGCCCGGTCGGCCGGGGACGTCGAAAGCCCGCCGTGCAGAAGGAACTCGCGCGCGTCGGCGTTCGCGCGGACCCAGCGGACGCGCGCGTCGGTGCCGGAGGCGCGAAGCCGCAGGTTGCCCACGACGCCGTGCAGCATGCCGGCGCCGGAGAGCGCCACCCGCTCGGCTTCGGACGAGGACGCGCACGACTCGATCTTGCGCCGGTGGTGCCCGTCCATGCGGGCCTCGACGGTGTCCACGAGAAGACGCACGCGGGCGGCCCGGTTGCGACGAAGACGGACGTGGCGGGCGACCTCGTCGAAGGCCCACTCGATCCCGTCGAGCGTCTGTTCGCCGCGAAGCACGATGTGGAGAAGGTCGTCGGTGCCCTCGAAAACCCGGTTCATGCGTCCGCACCTTCGCGCCGAGTTCTTGCGGGCTTCGGTTGCGGCCCTTGCGAAAGTCGCCGTCTGCCGGCCCCGCTCGCTCGTCCCGCGACGGCGCGACTAGATGACCGTCCCGTGCCGCTTGGGCGGAAGCGCGTACGTCTTGTCGCGGGCCGCGTGCAGCCGCCGCACGAGCTCGGACCGAAGCTCGGACGGCGGGACGACGGCGTCCACGACGAGGTCGTCGGCCATGACGTGGACGTCGATGTCGCGACGGTACTCCTCGCGCTTCTGCGCCACGAACCGCTCCCGCTCGGGGCCCTCGGGCACGGCGTCGATGTGGCGGCGGAAGACGGCGTTCACGGCGGCCTCGGCCCCCATCACGGCGATCTCGGCGCCGGGGAGCGCGATCGTGGCTTCCGGCTCGAAGGCCGGCCCGCACATGGCGTAGATGCCCGCGCCGTACGCCTTGCGCACGACGACGCAGAACTTGGGCACCGTCGCCGTGGAGGTCGCGTAGATGAACTTCTTGCCGCGCTTGAGGATGCCCTGCTTCTCCACGTCGAGGCCCACCATGAAGCCGGGCGTGTCGCAGAGGTACACGAGGGGAACGTTGAACGCGTCGCACTTGAGGATGAACTCGGCGGCCTTGTCGGCGGAGGCCGGGAAGATGGCCCCGGCGCGGTGACGGCTGTTGTTGGCGACGATGCCCACCACGCGCCCGGCCAGCCGCGCAAAACCGGTCACAAGCTCGGGCGCATAGTCGGGCGAGAGCTCAAGGAGCGAATCGGCGTCCACGAGGCAGTCGAGGAGCTCGTGCATGTCGAAGGCGGCGTTGGGATCGTTGGGCACGATGCCGGCGATGTCGGCGGGCGGCCGCGCGGGCGCGACGGCCTCGTACTGGGGCGGCTTCTGCGCGTGGTTGTCCGGAAGGTACGAGAGCAGGCGCCAGGTGAGACGCGCCGCGTCCTCCTCGCTCTCCGCGACGAGGTGGCACGACCCGCTCTCGCGCGCGTGGAGGTCGGCGCCGCCGAGCTCCTGCATGCCGATCGTCTCGCCCGTCACCATCTCGACCATGCGCGGCGAGGCGATGCACATCGCGCTCATGCCGCGCACCATGATCGTGAAGTCGCAGAAGACGGGCGTGTAGGCGGCCCCGGCGACGCACGGGCCGTAGAGAACCGCGATCTGCGGGATGGCGCCCGAGAGGAGCGAATGATAGTAGAAGTACTTCCCGATGCCGCGGAGGTTCGCGAAGAAGCCGGACTGGTCCGTGATGCGCGCGCCGCTCGAGTCGACGAGGTAGAGGATGGGCTTCTGCGCGCGCAGGGCCCGCTCCTGCAGGCGCAGGAACTTCTCCACGCCCTTCTCGGCCATGCTGCCGGCCTTCACGGTGTAGTCGTTGGCCATGACGTACACGGTGCGCGAGTCGAGCTCGCCCACGCCCGTCACCATGCCGTCGGCGGGAAGGTCGGGGTTGCGGTTGTTGGCAAACAGGCCGTCCTCGTACGAGAGGCCGCCGGGGAAGAACAGGTGCAGCCGCTCGCGCACGAAGAGCTTGCCCTCCTCCTTGAGGGCGTTCCGGTATTTCGCGGGGCCGCCTTGCTGGAGGCGGCGCGTCTCCTCGGCGAGCTTGGCCGCGAGGTCTTCGAGCCCGCGCGCGGGCCGCGACGCGCCCTGCCGCGTTTCCTGCGTCATGCCTAGCCCTCCAGGTCGACGAGCACCGCGTTGGCCTCCACGACTCCGCCCTCGGACGCGTGGACCTTCGCCACGCGGCCGGTCGTGGGCGCGTGAACCTCGTTCTGCATCTTCATGGCTTCGAGCACGAGCAGCACCTGGCCTTTCTGGACGGCGTCGCCCTCGCGGACCTTCACGGCCACCACGCGTCCGGGCATGGGCGTGCGCACGCGCGCCGGTCCGGCGGCTCCCGCGCGGTGCCGGCCGGGCCCGCCCCCGGGCGAGAAACCGACGACGCGGAACTCCACGAGGTGGCCGTCGATGCGCGCGTGCGTGGGTCCGCGCGTCTCGACGTGGAACGTGCGGCCGTCGAAGGCGACCTCGATCGTCTTGCCGCGCCGGCGCGCCTCGACCGAGAAGGTCTTGTCGCCCGCTTCGATCGCGACGCGCTCGTCCTCGCGCTCGATCCAAAGGTCGTGCGTCTCGCCGTCGATCTCGAGGACGACGTGCATCAGGCGTCCCTCCGCGGGACCCTGGCCGGCGTCGTGTGCCGGTGGTGGAGGGTGCCGATTCCCCCCTCGGGCGCCTGCGCCAGCGCGGCGGCAAGCGCGACGGCGCGGCGGCGCGCCTCCTCCGCGTGGGCCGCGGCACGGGCGCGCAGGTCCGCGAGGACCGGGCGCTCCTCGAGGAAGCGCGTGGAGAGCTCGCCCTTGCGGAAGGCGGGGTCGGAGAGGAGAAGGAGGTGGAGGTCGCGGTTCGTGGGGAAGCCCCGGATCTCCAGATGCGAGAGCGCGCCGCGGGAGCGCGCGAGGGCCTCGCCGCGCGTGGCGCCGTGCACGATCACTTTGGCCACGAGGCTGTCGTAGTGGCTGGGCACGGTCCATCCTTCGCGAAGGCCGTGGTCCACCCGAACGCCCTCGCCGTCGGGCACGCGCAGGCGCCGCACCGGCCCGGGGCTCGGGCGGAAGTCGTGCAGGGGATCCTCGGCGTTGATCCGGAACTCGATCGCATGCCCCCGCAGCCGCACGTCCTCCTGCCGAAGCGAAAGCTCCTCGCCCGCGGCGATGCGAAGCTGCCACCGGACGAGATCCGCGCCCGTCACCATCTCCGTGACGGGGTGCTCGACCTGGAGGCGCGCGTTCACCTCGTTGAAGTGGAAGGCGCCGTCCTGGAGCAGGAACTCCATCGTGCCGGCGTTGCGGTAGCCCCCGGCGCGCGCGAGCTTCACCGCCATCGTTCCGACGCTCTGGCGCATGGCTTCGGAGAGCGCCGGGCTTGGCGCCTCTTCGAGGAGCTTCTGGTGCCGGCGCTGGATGGAGCATTCGCGCTCGCCCAGGTGGATCACGTGGCCGTGCGCGTCCGCGAGGATCTGCACCTCGATGTGGCGCGGTCGTTCGAGGTACTTCTCGACGAACATGGCGCCGTTGCCAAAGGCCGAAAGCGCCTGCGCGGACGCGTCGGCAAAGAGGCGGGGAAGTTCGGCCTCGGAGCGGGCCACGCGAAGGCCCATGCCGCCCCCGCCGCCGGCGGCCTTGAGCATGACGGGAAACCCGACGCGCCGCGCGACCGCGAGCGCCTCGTCGGCGTCCTTCACGGCGCCCTCGCTTCCGGCGGAAACGGGGACGCCTTCGCGAACCGCAAGCTTGCGGGCCGCCACCTTGTCGCCCAGCGCCTCCATCGCCTCGGGCGGGGGACCCACGAAGACGAGTCCCGCCTTGCCGACGGCGCGCGCGAAGCCGGCGTTCTCCGAAAGGAACCCGTAGCCGGGATGGACGGCTTCCGCGCCCGCGCGCTCGGCCGCCTCGAGGATCGCTTCCTGGCGGAGGTAGCTTTGCTGCGAGGGGGCCGGACCGATGGCGACGGCCGCGTCGGCCAGGCGCACGTGGAGCGCGTCCGCGTCCGCGTCGCTGTGGACGGCCACGGTGCGCACGCCAAGTTCCCGGCAGGCGCGGATCACGCGGCAGGCGATCTCGCCGCGGTTGGCCACAAGCAGCGTCCGGAACATGGTCGGCCAAGCCACAACGGACGATGGCTTAAAGGGTTCGCAGCGCGCGCGGCGCGGTGCCACGAAGGTGGAACAAACGGCTTGGCGTCGGCGCCGCGTGGGCGGGCCATGATCGCCCGAATCCTCGCCCTGGCGCTTGCCGTCGTGGTTACCGTTCCTGCAGCGTCGGCGGTTTCTCTCGCCGCAACCACGACCGATCCGTGCGCGGACCCAACGCCCCACCCCCCGATCGCCATCCTGGGCGACGACGACTTTGCGCGGCCCGGAAACGGCGTTGTGGGCGGCGCGGGAACGCCCGCCGACCCGTACGTCATCTGCGGTTGGGACATCGCGCCCCAAGGCGTGGACGGCATCCTCCTCAAGGACACGACCCGGCACGTCGTCATCCGCAACAACGTCGTCCACGACTCGCTCGTCGAAGTCAAGCACTACGACACCTCCGGCGTCGTTCCGCTCGACAAGCGCATCCGCGCGGGCGTGTACCTGTACAACGCGGAAAACGTCGTCGTGGCCGACAACGAGATCGTCCGCATGGAATGGGCGATTTCGGTGACGGTCTGCGCCTGTTTCCTCATTCCCGGCGCCGACGGCATCGCCGTCGAGTTCTCCTCTGGCGTCACGGTCACGGGCAACCGGCTCGAGCGAAACTCGGCCTTCGGCGCCCGCCTGCGCGAATCGACGGACGTCGTCTTCTGCGGCAACGTCGTGCGCGAGAACCGCGGCCATGGCGTGGGCGTGTACAACGTTCCCGGCGTCTTGCTGTGCGGCAACGACGTGCGCGACAACCACGCCCCGACGGAGCTCATCGTCTCGGCTTCGCCGGGCGCGCAGGTCGTGGACAACGTCGTCTGCGGACACCACTTCGCCGGCGTCGCGATCACCTTCGGCTCGCACGGAAGCCTCGTCGCACGAAACGCGCTCGCGGGCGCCCAAAACCCGATCCACGTGCAGGGCTCCGACGGCGTGACCGTCCAGGACAACGTCCTCCTGCCCGCGTGCCCGACGGCGTGAACGATTCCTCCGCCTTGAAGAGGCGTGGCGGGATTCCGCCCGCATGCGCCTGTACCTCGCCTCTCCGATCTTCGCGCCGCGCGACCGCGCCTTCGTCGCCGCGGTGGGCGCTCGGCTGCGCGCGAAGGGGCACGAGGTCTTCCTGCCGGCCGAGACGTTCGCGCCGCCTCCCGCGCGGCCGTCGCTCCGCGAGCGCGAGGCCACGTTCGAGGCGAACGTGCGCGAGCTTCAGGCGGCCGACGCCGTCGTCGCGATCCTCGACGGCGCCGACGCCGACTCGGGCACGGCCTTCGAGGTGGGCGTCGCGTGGTCGCGCTGCGTCCCCGTCGTGGGCGTCCGAACGGACTACCGCACGCTTGGTCCCGAAGGAAGCGTGAACCTCATGCTCGAGCGCGCCTGCTCGGTCCTGCTCGCGCTTCCCGACGCGCCCCCCGCCCGCGTCGCCGACGCCGTCGCCCGAATCCTCGACACGCCGCTTCTTCCGCCCGGCGGGAAGCTCGTGCGCGACCGCCTGCCCTCCGTCGTGCGGGCGCAAGGGCGCCGCGCGACCTCGCGGCGGGTCCGCTCGCCCGCAAAGCGCGAGGCGCTTCTCCTTCGCAAGCTCGCGGAGGAAGTCGGGGAGCTCGGGCGAGCGCGCGGGCCCCGCGAGCGCGCCCGCGAGCTGTGCGACCTGTGGGAGGCGCTTCGCGCCTACGCGGACCTCCACGGTCTTGGCGCCCGCGCCCGGCGCGAGCAGGTCGCCGTGCGCGAGCGGCTGGGCGGCTACGGCGGGGGCGTCGTGCTCACGCGCCTGAGCGGCCGCGAGCCCGCACGCCGCCGTCGTTGACTACGCTTGCGAGACGGCCTGCGCCGCCGCGCCGGCGTCGCACTTGAAGCCCTGCTCGTTGAGCGTGGCCGCGACGGCCGCGAAGGCGGCGGCGATCTCGTTTTTGCCCACCGTGCCCATGTGGCCGATGCGGAAGATCGAGCCCTTGACGGGTCCTTGGCCGCCCGAAACGACGACCCCGCGCTTCTCCTTGAGCGCGCCGCGGAACTTCGCGTCCTCCACGCCCGACGGGTACCGGATGGCGGAGACGGTGTCCGAACGGTGGGCCTCGTGCGCAAAGAGCGAGAGACCCAGCGCCTGCGCGCCCGCGCGGGTCGCCCGCGCCGTCGCGGCCACCTGCGAAAAGCGCGCCTCGCGCCCCTGCTCCTTGAGCAACCGCAGGCCCTCCACGCAAGCAAAGTACAGGTGGGTGGCGGGCGTGAAGGGCGACTGGCCCTCCTTGCGCCACTTCTCGAGGTACCGCGAGAGCGACAGATAGTACGACTTCTTGGGCTTGAGCGCGCGCTCGGCCTCCGGCGAGAGGCTCACGAAGGCAAGGCCCGGCGGAGCGCCGATGCACTTCTGGCTTCCCGTGATCGCCACGTCCACGCCCCACGCGTCCACGGGCACGGGGATGCCGCCGATGCTCGTGATGCAGTCGGCGATCACGAGCGCGCCGTGGTCGTGCGCGAGGCGCGCGATCTCGCGCAGCGGGTTCGTGAAGCCCGTGGACGTCTCGTTGTGCGTGAGCACGACGGCCTTCGCGCCGCCGCGCAGCGCGGATTCGACGGCGGCAAGATCCACCGGCTGGCCCCACGCGGCCTTCACGGTCGTGCACGTTCCGTAGAGGTCGGCCAGGCCGGCCATGCGCTCGCCGAAGTTGCCGTTGGCCACGGCGACGACCTTGTCCTGCTTGTCGACGAGGCTTTGGATCGCCGCCTCCATCCCAAGCGTGCCCGATCCCGTGAGCGCAAGGACGGGGTTTTGCGTGTCGAAGGCGTACTGGAGGAGGTCGTGGAGCTCGCGCGCCACGGCGGCAAACTCGGGCGCGCGGTGGTTGATGGCGGGCCGCTCCATGGCGCGCAGGACCCGCGGGTGCATGCGGATGGGGCCGGCCAGCAGGAACAGGTTGTCCTCGGGGTCAAAGGGCATGGGCCGGACAACAGGCAGCGCCTCTAAAAAGGCTCCAGCGGCTGCGATGAACATTCATCGCAACGCCGGCGGACGTTCCCCGCTCCCGCGCCCACAGGTTCTTTGCCCCGCCGGCGCCACCGACTCACGTATGGGACGGGGGCTTGTCGCGTTCGTAGGCCCGCTGCTGGCGCTTGCCGCCTGCGGGCTGCTCCTTGCCTCGCCGAGCACCACGCGCGTGCCCGGCGCGGCGCTCGAATCCGAGCCCGTGGTGGAGACGGCTCCTGCGCCGTCGTGGCTTCTCGTCGATTGCGTGGGCGTTCGCGTCCGCTCGACGCTCGCGCTCGATTGCGGGGCCACGCACGAGGGCGTCGACGACCTCGGCCGGACGCTCCTTCTGGTTCGCAACGCAAGCGTGGGCGTGCAGGGCGGGCTCGCGGGCCGTCTCGACGTGGAAGCGATCGAGGGCATCGTTCGCGCGCGCAGCGCGCCCATTCCCGGCGAGCCGTTTGCGTTTGCCACCCTCCGCGACGCCAACAAGACGCTTCTCCTGGACGTCGCCGCGACGGCGCCCTTGGGCCAAGCCCGCGTGGAGTCGGCCGGCGCCGACGTGGACGGAGCGAGCCTGCGTTGGCAGTGCGACGTGCAGCCGATGACCGCGCGCGTGGAGGAGGGCGCGGGCGCGGCCGTAGCGCGCGTCGAGCTTTTGCGTTGCGAGGCGCGGCTGTCGCTCACGGAACGGGCCGCGAGCGGGCCCGGTTGAGCGGCGTGCGCTCGACCTCGACCTCCTCGTCGGTGGGGTGGACCTCCGACAGGAAGCACGGGTGCGGAATCCGTTTGGCGATCTTCTCCAGCACCCAGGGGGCGACTTCGAGCCGATCCTTGCGGACGACTGCAAGGTCGGCCGGAACGTCGAAGTCGTCGCGCAGCGACTCCCGCAGCGCGCGGGGGTCGGGGCATTCGACGACGCCGCGGAGGAGCGTCCCCTCCTCGGTCACGATCTCGTGCGGGCGCTTCACGCGCTCGGCGCGGCGGCGGAAGCGCTGGGCGAGCTGGATGCGGTCCTTGAAGGGCGAGGAGCAGTAGTGGACGGGCATGCGAAGCCCGACGGATTCGAGGAGGATCCGCCGCGCGGCCGCCTCGGCGCCGGCGACCTTGTTCGTGTCGTCGGAGGCGTAGTCGAAGCCGCGGGCGAGAAGCTTTCGCGCGTTTGTCTCGCTGAACTCGAGCTCGTTCACGTTCACAAAGCGCACGCCGTTTTCCGCGCACCACCGGAGAAGCGCCATCGTCTCCTCGTGCATGGGCGGCAGGATCGGAATCTCGACGCCGACGACAAGGCCGGCCTTGCGCGCGGCGGGGACGAGGCGCGCGTGGTGGCCCGCGTCCATGTCGCTCCAGTGCTCCTCGGGGGGATGGAATCGGATCTCGTCGAGGCCGGCGTCCTTGAGCTTTGCAAGCCACGCGGGGTCGAAGTCGACCTGCGTGTAGAGGTGCACGTGGTGGCGCGGGCCGAAGGCATCCTTGAGCGCGCGGCAGTACGCGACGACGCGCTCGGGGGCGTACATGGGATCGCCGCCGGTGATGCCCGTGCCGTGCGCGCCGATGAGGCGGGCTTCGTCGACGACGCGCGCCACGGCGTCGGGCGCGGCGGGGTCGATCCGCCGCTCGTTCGCGTAGAGCTGGTCCTTGTTGCGCCGTGCGGCGGACACGGGGCAGTAGAAGCACTTCCAGTGGCAGACGCCCGTGACGTAGAGGACGAGCTTCTCTCCGCGCGCGCACTGCTTGCACCCTTGGGCAAGGGGCCCCACGGCAAGCGAATCGCCGTGGATGCGCTCGACGGATCGGGCCGTGGAGGGGGTCAACGACCGATTCGAGTCCGAGTCTCCTTGATAAGGCTATCGCCCGCTCGGCCGCCAGGCTACTTAGCCAGGGAGCGACAGAAGCGCAAGGGGTGAGCGGGTGAGCCACGCGACGTTCCTCGATGAGGACGGGCGCATCGTCGTGGTCGTTCGAGGCGATCAGATCGCCGCGGGCATCCGCGAGATGGGCCGGCAGGTGAAGGCGCTCGCGGAGGCCGCGGGATCGCCCGCCTCGGCGCGCATCCTCGTCGACCTTTCGCTCGTCGGGCAGGCCGACGCCGACGCCCGCCGCGCCGGATCGCAGCTCCTGCACACGATCGCGTTTGGACGCGCGGGGCTCTTTGGCGCAAAGCCGATCCCGCGCCACTTCACGAACCTCATGCTGCTGGCGGCCCGCATGACCGACCGCATCCGGCTGTTCGAGACGCGGGAGGAGGCGCGGCGGTGGGTCGACGAGATCCGCGCGCCGGCGGCCGCGCCGGAGGCGGGCCCCTGAGCGAGAACGCCATCCGGGACCTGCTCAATCGCCACAAATGGGAATCCCGCGATCTCGACCGCGTCGTCGTCACGTATCGCCACCGCGGGGCGCCCGGCGACGAGGCGCAAGTGCGCGGAAGCGACGTCCTCGACGTGGGCCCGTCGTTCCTCGCGCTCCGGGGCGGCACGATGATCCCGTACCATCGCGTGCTGCGCGTGCAGGTGGGCGATTCGGTCGCGTTTCAGCGCGCCGACGCCGGCTTGTAGTCGAACCGAACGTAGGGGTCGAGCTGGTCGCTCACGTGGCGCCCGAAGCGGCCGCCAAGCGCGTCGGCCAGAGCGACGTGGCCGCTTTGCCCCGGCGGCACGACCGTGCGCATGGAGCCGTCTCCGAAGTCGGCGATGTAGTTGATGCTGCCGCGGTTCTGCTGCGGCATGGAGAGCTCTGGGCCCAACCCGCGCGGCGTGTAGTGGATGCGGGCCATGGGCCGCCGCCAGTCCTCCGGCGAGGGTCCGAAACGCTCGGCCAGGCGCGCGTCGAGGTCGGCGAGGCTTGCGGCGACGACGTCGGCGGCCGTCTCGCGTTCGGGCGTGGCGACGTCGTCCCACCAACCGTGCGCGAGGTCGCCGCGCAGGAGCGCCAAGAGGACCGACTCCGAGTACGCGCTCGTTCCGTGGTCGTCGTTGTTGGAGCCGGAAAGGTCCTTTCCCCACGAGGGCACGCGAGCGTGCGGCCCAAGCTCGTCGCCGAAGATGCGTTCCTGGAGGATCTCGCGCCACGTCTCGTAGGCCGCAAGGCCGGGATGGTCCACCCGGCCGTCGTCGTCCTCGTCGCGGATGGGGAGGCCCAAGGAAAGCCAATCGGCGACCTGGGCGGTCGCGGGCGTTCCGGGCGAGGCGAGCAAGAGGAGCCGCGGCAGCACCGCGTCGGCGAAGGCGTCGGCCATCGAGACGTCCTCGTACAGGGCGTTGAGCCGCGCGGCGTCGAGGGGGCCTTGCGCGATGGCCTCGCGCACGGCCCCGTCGAGCGCGGTCCATCGGTGGCTGTCGCCCCAAAGCCACGGCCGGCGGTCCATGTTGGACCAGCCCTCCGCGGGGTTGTTGTTCCAGTTGACGACGTACCCTTGGCGCGGGTTGGCCACCTTGGGGAGGCACGAGGGCGCCCAGACCTTCGTCCACTCCGTCTCGGGGTCGCCGGGCCGCGGAAGGCGCGGGTCGTACGTGGGCGGGCGCGCGGGCACGCGGGCGTTGTGCCACAGCGCGATCGTGCCGTCGGCAAACGCTGCGATCGAGTTTCCGCCCGTGATCCGGGCGGACTGCGCGTCGACGAGATCGAAGAGCGATCGCGGATCGGCCGAGCGCGCGGGAAGGTCCTCGCGCAGCGTCACGAGCGCGCCCGAGAGCTCGCCGCCCCGCGTGGTCGCGTGCTCGACGAGCGCGACGCCAAGCGTCGGATCCCACGCGACGACGGGTCCGAGGTGGCTCTGGCGCACGGCGAAGGTCTCGACGCGGGGCGGCGCAAGCGCGGGCGGCGCAAGCAGGCCGTTCGCGGCGGTGCGAGCGGTGGTCCACCGGTCGGCGACGGCGAAGGTCTCCTGCCGAAGGACAAACGGCCGCAGGTCGTCGCCGTAGAGGTAGCGTTCGGGATCGCCCGGGTCGAGACGTAGCACCACGAGGTCAAGCTGGTCCCCGTAGCCTGTCGTCTGCACGAACGCGCCGGTTCCGTAACGGCCGCGAAGCAGCGGCGGCTCGCCGGGCTTCACGAACGCGTTCCAGGTCGCGTCCGGGAAGCGGATCTCGGCCTCCCAGTACACGGCGGGCGTCTCGTAGCCCACCTGCGGGCCGCCCAGCAGCAGCGGCGCGCCCGAGACCGTGTGGGCGCCCGACACGGCCACGGCGTTCGAGCCTTCGCGCGGGGCGAACGGCTGCGGGACGTCCACGAGCGAATACGCGCTTAGGCCGGCGCGCGGGGTGAACGTCACGGAGGCGGACGCGTCGAAGAACGGACGCGCGCGTTCGAGGAGCGAAAGCTGCGCGGGAAACGGCCCCGGCGGCGAGGCGACGGGCGCGTAGCGCAGTTCCCGGGGTGGAATGGACGGCGGTGCGTGGAGGCTCGTGCTGGGCACGAGATCGCCAAGCCGATCGACGGCGCCCTGCCGGCCGAAGAGGTCGAGCAGGCGGAAATACAGGCGCGCGTTCGCCGTTTCGTTTCCCGAGTCGGCGCCTTGCGAGAGGACGAGCACGGCGTCGTCGGCCGTCCACGGGCGCGGCGAGAGGCCGGTTGCGACGAACTCGCCGGGCAGCCGGGAAGGATCGGCGCGGACGTCCTCGATCCAGCGGTTGATGCCCGCCACGTGCGCCTCGAGCGAGAGGCGGACGTCGGGCGCAAGCGCGGCCAGAAGCCCCGCGCGCTGCGCGGAGGTGGGCATGCGCGTGCGCGTGAGGAGGTCGGCGCCAAGCTGCGATTCGCCGTACACCTCGGAGAGGGTGCCGTCGGCCGCGCGTCGCTTCCATTCGAGCTGCCACAGGCGGTCCTGCGCCATCGCGTAGCCGGCGACGAACCAGGCGTGCGCGGTCGATTCCGCCTCGATGAGCGGTACCCCGAACTCGTTGCGGGAGAACGACGAGGACGGAGCGGGGAACGACGGAAGCCGGGGCGGAGGACGCGGCGAGGCTTGCGGCGTCGGCGGCGGGTCGACGAACGCCTCGCACGAGAGCTCCGCCGCCGCGCGCGAGGGCGGCTCGGCGGGCGCAAGGCATCCGGCGAGCGCGGGCGCAAGAAGCGCAAGCAGCGCCAGAGGCGCGAGGGAGAAGCGCACGCGGCGCGAGCGCCGGCCCGCTCCAAAAGCTTAACGTCGCCGCCCCGCATCGCCCGCCCGGTGGCAAAGCCGCTCGTCCGGGACTACATGACGACGGAGGTCGTCACGATCCATCCGAGCCTCACCATCCGCGAGGCCATCGACCGCATCGTGCAGGAGGGACACGTGGGCCTTCCCGTGGCCGAGGGCAAGGTCCTCGTGGGCTTCCTCACGCCCAAGGAGCTCCTGCGGAACGCGCACCGGCCCGACGCGCGCGTGAGCGACATCATCGCCAAGGGCACGATCGTGGCGCACCCCGACATGGATCTCGAGGACGCCGCGCGAATCCTCTTCCGCATGGGCGTGCGCGAGCTTCCCGTCGTGGACGACGACGGCCACATGGTCGGCATCGTCAGCACGACGGACGTCATCCGAAGCCACATCGAGCGCGTGACGCCCACGAAGATGGAGAAGCTGCGCGACACGATCGAGAGCCTGTACAACATCCGCGTCTCCGTCGATCGCCAGCGCGTCCCCATCGCAAACCTCCTGCCCACGCAAAAGCAGATCTACGCCGACGAGCTCGAGGGCCGAAAGCGCGAGCTCAAGCGCGGCCTTGCCGAGCCCATCCTCATCATCCTGAAGCGGCCCCAGCCCATCCTCGTCGACGGGCACCACCGCGTGGTCGCCGCGCAACGCTTGGGCCTCCACGAGCTCGACGCGTACGTGCTGCGCGTGGAGGCGGAGATCGAGCTTGGCCTTGAGCGCAACGCCCACGCAAGCGGCCTGCACTCGCTTGCCGACATCCAGATCAACGACTTCGGACAGCACCCGCTCGTCGAGGTCACGACGCGCCTTCTCAACCGGGAGAAGGACCGCGAGCCGGGCGCGCGCAACGCGTAGGCCGCCGGCCTTGACCTTCATATCCCTTCTCCGAGCGTTTTCCAAACCTCGATACGGCAGCACGGCAAGCTTTATCGCCGCACACCGGGAAGGGGGGCCGGGAGAGCCGTGCGGACCTGGTGCACGATCGTTCTAGGCGTCCTCGTCGCCGCGCTCACGGGCGCGCCGGCGTTTGCCGCGTACTCCTACGAATCCATCGAACCGCGTCTTGAGGACAACGGCGACGGCTCGATCACGATCCTCTTGGGAACGAACGCCCGCCGCGACGACGTGCCTCGCGACGCCGAATCGCGCGGCGTCTCCTTTTCCGCGCCCGACCCCGTGGAGGCGGACGTCCACGTGAGCGACGAGATCCGGCCGCCGCGGCCCACCTCCTCGGTCGTGACGGGCGTTCGGGTTTCCGTCGATGGAGCCTCCGACGGCCGCCCGCGCCTGCGGATCGAGTGCGGCCAGGTCGGCGTCCTCACGGTCTCGTGCCGCGCGCGGGCGGGAATCCCCGCGCCCGTTCCGGCGGACGTCCCGCCCGCCGCGCCCGCGGACGACAGCCCCGCGACGCCCATCCACGGCGACCAACTCGCGCCCTCCACCGGCTCGGCAAACGCGCCCCACGTCGACGCGCCCTCCGCCTCGCCGGCGTCCCCGCCCCCACCGGCGCGCGAAACGCTTTTCCCGCGTGAGGTCCACCCCGTGGTCGCCTCGCAACCGCCGACGCGCGCCGCCTTGCCCGAGATTCCCGCGGCCGTGCTCGCGGGTCTGCTGGCCCTCCCGCTTCTCGCCTACGCGCTCTACTCGCGCATCCGCCCCGGCAAGGAGCTCGACCATTCGCTGCGCGCCCGCATCTACGCGGCCGTCGGCTCGCGCGAAGGGGTCACCGCGGCGGCCCTCGGAGAGGAGCTGCAGGCGCACCTCACGACCGTGCTCTACCACCTGCGGCGCCTGGAGGCCCGCGGGTACGTTCGCCGCGTTCCCGGCGCCGGCGCGGGCTTCTGGACGCTTCCCGACCGCGCGCCAGACGTGGTCCGTCTCTCGGCCGTGCGCGTCCCCTTGGCCCGGCGGATCGAGGCCGCCGTCCGCGAACGGCCCGGCGCCGGCTGCGCGCAGATCGCCCGAAGCGTGGCCGCGCCGTTCGACTCCGTGTACTACCACTTGCACCGCCTCGAATCGGCGGGCCTCGTGCGCCGAGCGTCCGGCGGCGACGGCCGGGCGCACTGGCACCCCGCGCCTAGCGCTTTCGAATGAAGCCGGGAAAAGGTTCATGAGACCCCAGGCCGCCTGGCGGCGGGGAGAGTGCGCGTGCGCCACGTGGCGCCCATGGCGTGCCTTGTGCTTCTCGTGACGACGGGATGCGCCGGCGCGACGACCGTGGGCTTCGAAGCGGAGGCAGGCCTTCGAGGAGCCCGAGCGTCGATCGTGCTGGCCGACGCCTCGCACGAAGCCGCGGCGCCGCTTGAGATTCCCGCCGTCGAGCCCGTGGAGGCGAGCCTCACGGCCCCTGCCGTCGTCCTGGAGCCGTTGTCCTTGCGTCCCTTCGAGCCGGCCTTCGAGATCCTCGCTGCGCTTGCCGCCGTCGAGCTTCCCCGCGTGCGCGTTCCCGCGCGCGACCCCGTCGATCCGGAACGCTTCTTCACGCCCGCCGACCCGTGCGGATCGGATCCGCTCTGCCCGGCGAACTTCCTCCGGCAGGCTCGCGCATGGACTGGCGCCGCCGGCGCGCTGTGGGACCACCTGGCTCCGCTTCTCCCGCGCCCGGCGGCCGAGGCGCTCCCCCCGCGTCCCGTCGAGGAGGCCGACGATGTCTCCGACTGCCTTGCCCGCACGTCGTACTTCATCGACGCGGGACGATGGACCCGGTGCGGCCTCGACAACGCGCGCGCGGCCGCTGACAACTACCACGAACGCGTGCCGCGCCCGCAACTCGCCGCGCCTCCGATCCAACGCGAGACCTCCGTCCGCATCGAGCCGCCCCCCGTCGGAGGCGTGGAGATCCGCGTCGGCACCGGCCCAATCGCGTTGCCGGAGCCGCCCGCCCCGCTGGGCGCACCCGTGCGCCTTGAAGGCGAGGTCCGGTTGCCGGAACCCGGCGTCGATCCCGGCGCGTCTCCCGAGGGAACGCACGCCCCCTCGCTCGACCGAGCGCAGCCCCGGCCCGACGAGGACGCCCCCGCGCGCCTGCCCGGGGCTCCGTCGCTTGCCCCCGGTTTTGCAAACGTCCGCGCGACGGCGCCGGCCCCCGAGCTTCCCGCGCCCCGCGCGGCGACGGGAAGATCCGAGGCGATCGACCCCTCGCGCGTGACGCCCGAGCGCGCGTCGCCCCTGTCGCTTGCGCTCGCCGCCGCGCTTGCGCTCCCGCTGCTTGCGATCGCGCTCTACAGCCGCATCGCCCGCGACCGCATGCTGGCACAGCCCCTGCGCGGGCGCCTCTACGACCGCGTGCGCGCCGCGCCCGGAACGACGGCCGCAGCCCTTGCCCGCGAGTTTTCCGTCGACCTCACGACCGCGCGGTACCACCTCGTCCGCTTGGAGCGCGAAGGGCTCCTGCGCTCGCAGCTTGCCGGCCGCTCGATCTACTGGTTCCCGCCCGAGGCGCGCGTGGACGTCGCGGCGGCCGACGCGACCTCCGCCGAGACGGCGCGCCGCATCGCGCGCCTCGTGGGCGAGCGGCCGGGAAGCACGACGACGGAGATCGCGCGCACGGCCGGCCTTCGCGTGGACCTCACGCACTACCACCTGCACCGCATGGCGCGCGCAGGCCTCGTCGCGCGGTCGGAGGGAAAGCGGCGGGCCGCGTGGGTCCTTTCCGGCGGCCAGGACGTTTCCTGCGCAATTGCGCAGTAAAGCTTCGGGCCCCTCCCACCCCCCACATTTTTATACCCCAACCGGTTTGCAAAGCCGCCACCCGATGGGCCTTGCCTTTCGGGTCCTCCGGAGTTGTACCAGCCCCTGGCCGGGGCGGGCCGGGAGCCTCGCTGCGCTCGGCCGATGGCGAATCCGCAACGGCAGGTGAAATCGTGTCGAAGTCCGCGTACGCATTCATGAGCGAGCTGTGGGATCGTCCCCGCGACGGCCCCCTCGAGGACCTTGTCAAGAGCCGCCTCATCGCCTGGCGCCGCGAGGCCGTCGTGGCCCGCGTCGAGCGCCCCACGCGCATCGACCGCGCGCGCTCGCTTGGCTACAAGGCCAAGCAGGGCTTCGTGATCGCCCGCACGCGCGTTCGCCGCGGCTCGCTGCGCAAGCGCCGTCACCAGCGCGCGCGCAAGCCGGCCAACGTCGGTGTCCGCAAGATCACGATGGGCAAGTCCATCCAGCGCATCGCCGAGGAGCGCGTCGCGCGGAAGTTCCCCAACCTCGAAGTCCTCAACTCGTACTGGGTCGGCGAGGACGGCAAGCACAAGTTCTACGAGGTCATCCTCGTGGATCCGTCGCACCCGGTCATCCAGTCCGATCCCAAGCTGCAGTGGCTCCAGGACCCGGCCAACCGCAAGCGCGTCACGCGCGGCAAGACCTCGGCCGGCCAGAAGGGCCGTGGCCTCATGTACAAGGGCAAGGGCGCGGAGAAGGTCCGCCCGAGCCTGCGAGCGCACGGCCGGCAGGCAAAGTAGGCCATGGAGGAACCCCCGGGGCGCGCCCGCGCGCCCCGCGCGCTTCCTTTTCAGCGTGCCAGCGTCCACGTCTTTGGGCACGCGACCGAGCGCATCGAGAAGGTCGAGGAGGCGCTGCGCGCCGTCGTGGGCCCCGCGCCCGTGCGCCAGCGGCGCGTCACGGGCCACCACGGCAATCCGATCCAGCATTTGGAGGCGGAACTTTCCGGCGGCGACCTCCGCCGCACGATGGAGGCGCTCCGCGAACGCCACGGGCCGAAGCTTGCGGCCGAGGCCGACGCGCGCCTCTCCGACGACCTGTGGTTCTACGTGCGCTTCGACAAGCAGCGCGCCGCGCAGGGCGAGATCGTCGTCGCGCAGGTGGACGACGCGATCCGCTTGCGGGCCAAGGTGAAGACGTTCCCCGCCAACCGGGCAAGCGCCCTCTTGGCCCTCGGCGACTACTTCGGGGGACAAATATAAGACGAGGCGGCCGCATCGAAACGAGCATGCGACTGCCGTGGAAGAAGGCCGCCGAGGCGCCCCCCGCGACGGCGCCCGAACCGACGCCCGCCCCCGAGCCGACGTCCGCGCCCGAACCGGCGACTCCCGCCGCGCCCGCCGCCCCGCGCGGCGTCCGATTTGTTCCTCTCGAATACTCGCCGCCCGAGCCGTCGCCCGAGGCCGCGCCCGCGCCGCCGGCCGTCCCGACGGTCGCGCCGGCGGCCGCGGAGCCCGCGGCGGGGGTCGCGGCGCCGACGCCCGAACGGAAGCGCCGCTTCGCGCCGTCGCTTCCGGCCGTGTCGCTGCCCCGCCGCGCCAAGGCCGCCGAGGCGGCGGAGCCCGCGTTGCCAAAGCCGACCGAGCCCGCCGCCCCGTCTTCGCGCACGTCAACGCCGGAAAGCCCCGCGCCGACGTCCGGACGCCGCTTCTCGTTTCCAACGTCGTTCTCGCGGCGCAAGGCAGCCGCCGACGTGGCGCCCGCGCCGCCGGCCGCCGCGGTTCCGGAGGCCCCGACGCCAAAGCCCGAGCCCGTCGAAACGACGATCGCCTCCATGCCGGCCCCCGCAGCGCTTGCG